>JBKPCZ010000227.1:0-9912 GCA_046727665.1 Chloroflexota bacterium | reverse complement strand
CAGGGGTAGTCCGGCGCCCGCGTCCAGCGCGGCAGGGCGCCCCAGAGCGCGAGTGAGCGCGTCCGCTGTGGATACGTCGCCGCGAAGAGCATCGTCATGGAGCCGCCTTCCGACACGCCGAAAAGGTGCGCGCTCTCGCTGCCGATGCTGTCGAGGATCGCGCGGATGTCGTCGGTGCGCTCCTCGAGTGTCGCGACGTTCGTCGGCCGATCGGAGAGACCGGTGCCGCGCTTGTCGAATCGGATCAGGCGACAGAACGACGACACGCGATCGGTGAAGCGCGCGGCGTAGGGGTTCTCCCACATCAGCTGCAGGTGGGACACGGCTCCAGGAGACCAGATGAGATCAACAGGTCCGTCGCCGACGACCTGATAGGCGATGTACAGATCGCCGCTCTTCGCGTACTGAACGGGTGGCGGCACGCTACGGCCCGAAGTACTCGAAGAAGCCGAACGACGCGTACTGACCCGAGTGGTCGTAGCTCACGCCGTCGCGCACCACGAACCGCTTCGACGCCAGCAGCGCGGCGTCCTTCAGGATCAGGCCCTCGGGCAGCACGATCCGCGGATGGCTGGTCGCGCTGGTCACCGGGTTGCGGATGAAGGTCGTCGCGCACTCGACCACCTCGCCGGCCTTGAACTGCGGGAGCTCGCCGGAGAAGTCCGCCTCGTAGCGCACGAATGTCGGCCCGTGCAGCGTGTTGATCGTCTTACGGAAGATGCCCCACGGACCGCCGGCCTTGCCCTCGACGAGGATCGACAACACCTCCCGTTGCTTCGCATCGGCGCGGTCGTCCAGCAGTGCCGTCGCGACGCCGTTGCCCTCGTGGATGGAGGCGGGCCAGTCGCAGTAGAGGCTGAGGTACAGGCCGTTGAGCTTGGTGTCTCCGTAGGCGCCCGCCTCGATCTCCCAGGTCCAGCCACCCTCGCAGTTCCCGCGCGACGGCCGCGCGTTGACGTTGCACGGGCAACCCCAGTCGCAGTTGCACGCGATGAGCACGCGGCCCTTCATCGTCCACTTCGTCGCGATCGTCTCCGTCATCTTTCCCTCCGCGTCACATCGCCATCCCCGACACCAGCTCCGGACGGAGCACGACCACCAGCGCTCCGAGCGCGAAGACTACGCCGACGGCTCGTCCGAACCAGATCGCCCGGGGCACGAGCTTCTCAATGAGGACGATCAGGGCGATGAGGGCCACCCACGCCAGACCCATGCCGCCCGCGGCGACGAGGACGGCCATGAGCGCCCAGCAGCAGCCGAGGCAGTACACGCCGTGATCGAGACCGAGTCGCAGCGCGCCGAGCGTGCCGCCCCGCCAGTGCCGCACGAGGAAGTCGGCCGGGCTCTGGCACGCGCGCAGGCAGGTCGTCTTCAGCGGCGTGAACTGATAGGCGCCGGCCGCCAGCAGGACCGCGGCGACGCCGAGCGGTCGAAGGTCCGGTCTCACCGCGGCATCGAGGAAGCGCTGCAGCACGAGCACGATCGCACCGGCGGCCGCCCACACCAGCAGATAGCCCGCGCCGAATGCGAACGTCCGCAGCTCTCCCTGCGTGCCCACTCCCGCCGACACGCGATACAGCAGGAACATCGGCGCACTCGAAGGCAGCATCATCGCCGTCATCATCACGGTCCACGCGACGAGAAATGTCGCTGGCTCGGCCATGGGAAGTCCCGCGACGAGCGCGGCCCAAGCGGCCAGCGTGATCAGGGCCAGGCCTGTTGCCGTGACGATCGGGACCGAACGAAGGCTCATCCGCATGCGCGTCAGCGGCGCAGTCTAGGCATTTGACACCCCCTGTTGCGCACGATGCAATGGAGGGCGATGGCGACCGCTGAGCAGACCTTCCCGGTCGCGCGACCCCGTTACACCGGGATCCTCGAGTGGATCACGACGACCGACCACAAGAAGATCGGCGTGCTGTACCTCCTTACGACGTTCTTCTTCTTCCTGTCGGGCGGTCTGCTCGCGCTCGCGATCCGGACGCAGCTCGCCACGCCCGATGGCCACGTCCTTACCGCGCAGGCATACAACGCCGCCTTCACCATGCACGGGACGACGATGGTGTTCCTCTTCGTCGTGCCGGTCTGGACGGGTTTCGCGAACTACATCATTCCGCTCCAGCTCGGCGCCCGAGATATGGCGTTCCCGCGGCTGAACGCGCTCTCGTACTGGCTGCTGCTATCGGGCGGCATCATCCTTTACACCAGCTTCCTCGTCGGTCCACCCGCAGCCGGCTGGACCTCCTACGTACCGCTCTCGACGAAGCCGTTCTCGCCACAGCTCGGACAGGACCTGTGGATCATCGGGCTCACCGTCCTCGGCTTCTCGTCGATCTTCGGTGCCCTGAACATGATCGTGACGATCTTCTCGCTCCGCGCCCCTGGGATGACATTCCACCGCATCACGCTGTTCGCGTGGAGCGTGCTCGTGACGAGCTTCCTGCTCGTCCTCGCGATGCCGTTCCTCACCGTCGCCGGCGTGCTGCTGCTGTTCGACCGCCTCGCGGGGACGAACTTCTTCGCTGTCGGTGAGGGCGCCGATCCGCTGCTCTGGCAGTACCTGTTCTGGTTCTTCGGCCACCCCGAGGTCTACATCATGATCCTGCCCGGCTTCGGCGTGGTGAGCGAAGTGCTCCCGGTCTTCTCGCGCAAGCCGATCTTCGGCTACAAGATGATCGCGTACTCGTCGGTCGCGATCGGCTTCCTGTCGTTCGGCGTGTTCGTGCACCACATGTTCGTCGCGGGAATCGACCCGGCGCTGCAGGTCTTCTTCATGCTGTCGACGATGCTCATCGCGGTCCCCACCGGCGTGAAGGTCTTCTCGTGGCTCGGCACGCTGTGGGCCGGCTCGCTGCGCTTCAAGACGCCGATGCTGTTCGCGCTCGGGTTCCTCGCGGTGTTCACGATCGGCGGCATCTCCGGCGTGTTCCTCGGCTCCGTGCCCGTGGACATCCAGCTCTCGGACACGTACTACGTCGTCGCGCACATCCATTACGTGCTCGTCGGCGGCGCGCTCTTCACGTTCTTCGCGGCCGCGTACTACTGGATCCCGAAGATGAGCGGCCGCCTGATGGGCGAGAAGCTGGGCATGATCCAGTTCCTCATCTTCTTCTTCGGCTTCAACCTCGCTTTCTATCCGATGCATCAGCTCGGCATCGAAGGCATGCCGCGCCGGACGTTCCACTACGTGCAGTCACCCGAGTGGGGCTTCCTCAATCTCATCTCCACCATCGGCGTGTATCTCATCGCGCTGTCGATCATGATCTTCATCTTCAACTTCCTCTCGAGCATCGTGATGAAGGGCGGGAAGATCGCGGACGACGATCCGTGGGAGGCCGACACCCTCGAGTGGGCGACGAGCTCGCCGCCGCCCCCATACAACTTCGCGCGCATCCCGGTCGTGCACAGCGCACGTCCCTTGAAGGAAGACGTGCCCCACTAGGGAGCACGTCGGGGAATCGCATGAGCTTCGGCCCGCGCTACCGCGCCCTCGTCTACGTCACGCTCGCGCTGTCGTTCCTCGTCGTCGTCTGGGGCGGCATCGTGCGCGTGAGCGGCTCGGGTCTCGGCTGTCCCGACTGGCCGCTCTGCCATGGGCAGTTCCTCCCCGGTCTCGACACGGCGACGCGCATCGAGTGGTTCCACCGCTTTCTCGGTGTCGCCGGCGGCCTGAGCCTCGCGGCGCTCGTCGCGGTGACGATCGCGCGACACCGCGCGCAGCGGCGCGCGCTCAGGCTCACCGTCGCCGCCGGCGCGCTCTACGTCCTGCAGGCCGTTCTCGGCGGCATCGTCGTCCTGCTCGAGCTGCCGCACACCTGGGTCACCGCTCATCTCGCGAACGCCGAGATCCTCCTCGCCGTGCTCACCGTGCTCGCGGTCGAGGTCAGATGGCCGGCGCTCGCGACGCGGACGCGCGGCGCGCCCTGGACCGCGCTGGTGCTCGCCGCGGCCGCCGGCACCTTCGTCCTGATGCTGACCGGCGCCTACGTGCGCGGCGCCGAAGCGAGCACGGCCTGCACGATCTGGCCGCTCTGCGACGACGGCGCGTTCCCGGCGTTCGGCGCGCCCGCTGTACACATGGCGCACCGCTGGGTCGCCGCGGTCGTCGGGGTCGTCCTGCTCGCCGCGTGCTGGCAGGCCTGGCGACATCGCCGTGAGGCGCCTGGACTCGGGGCGTTCGCCGTGCTCACCGCGCTCACCTTCGCGGCTCAGGTCGCCGTGGGCGCCGCGAATCCGCTGTCGGGCTTCTCCCCCTGGGCCCTTGGCGCGCACCCCGCGCTCGCATCCCTGGTGTGGTGCCTGACCGTCGCGCTCACCGTGGTGGCCTGGCGTCCCACGCTGCCCTCGCGAGCGCTGGTGTCGGACATGGTCGCGCTGACGAAGCCCGCGATCATGTCGCTGCTGCTGCTCACCGCGATCGGCGCGATGTTCCTCGCCGCGCGCGGCGTCCCGCCGTTCCAGCTCCTCGCCGCGACGCTCGTCGGCGGCGCGGCCGCCAGCGGCGGCGCATCGGCGCTGAATCACTACTTCGACCGCGACATCGACGAGCTCATGCGGCGCACCCGACGCAGGCCGCTGCCGGCGCATCGGGTGCCGGACGAATGGGCGGTCGGCCTCGGGATCGTCCTCAACATCGTCGCGTTCGCGGTGCTCGCGCTGTTCGCGAACGTCCTCGCCGCCGCACTTGCCCTCGCGGGCACGCTCTTCTACATCCTCGTGTACACGCTCTGGCTCAAGCGCTCGACGGTGCAGAACATCGTCATCGGCGGCGCAGCCGGCGCGATCCCGCCGCTCGTCGGATGGGCCGCGGTCACCGGATCGCTCGACCTCGAGGCCTGGCTGCTGTTCGCGATCATCTTCTTCTGGACCCCCGCGCACTTCTGGGCGCTCGCCCTGCTCATCAGCGATGACTACAAACGAGCCGGGATCCCGATGCTGCCCGTCGTGCGCGGCGAAGAGGCCACGACCTGGGGCATCTTCACCTACGCGCTCTCACTCGTGCCGCTCTCGCTGCTGCTCTTCCTGGGGGGCGGGCTCGGGCCGCTCTACCTCATCGCGGCCGTGGGCCTCGGTCTGGTGTTCGTGGGCTGGGCCGTGCGCCTCATCCGCGCCGCCGCGGCCCGCCGGCGCGCTGTCGCGCGCGGTCTGTACGTCTACTCGCTCCTGTACCTCGCGCTCCTCTTCGTCGCGATCATGGTGGACAGCTCATTGAAGCTCTAGCCGTCGTCGCCGCCGTCCTCGCGGCGGCGGCGTACGCGCGCGGCGTGCGCCGGATGCGGCGGCGGCGGTGGCCCGCATGGCGGACCGGAGTCTTCTTCCTCGGGATCGCGATCTTCCTCCTCGCGCTGGTGCCGGCGCTCGAGGTGCTCGCCGCCGATCTCTTCAGCGTCCACATGCTCCAGCACGTGCTCCTCACGACGATCGCACCGCCGCTGCTGTTCATCGGCGAGCCGGTGCGGCCGTTGCTGCTCGGTCTGCCCGACGTCGTCCGCGCGCGCATCGTGCGACCGCTCGCGCGGAGCGGTCCCGTGCGCGCCACCGTCCACCTGCTGCGCCATCCGCTCGTCGCAGTGCTGCTGTTCGTCGGCGGCGTCTACCTCTGGCACTGGCCGTCGCTCTACGACGCGGCGGTCGAGGACGCGCGCGTGCACGTCCTCGAGCACGCGCATTTCTTCGGCGCGGCGATGCTGTTCTGGAGCGTCGTCATCGACCCGGTGCCGTTCCGGGGGACCTTGCCGTACGCGGCGCGGATCATCTACCTGCTGCTCGCCGGCGCGGCGCAGAACACGCTGCTGGGCGGCATCCTCTCGTTCTCGACACGACTCCTGTATCCGCACTACGCCGATCGGACCGCGGCCTACGGGCTCGACGCGCTCACCGATCAGCGGATCGGCGGCGCGCTGATGTGGGTCGTCGGCGACGCGGTGTTCCTGCTGGGCGTGTCGCTCGCGTTCTTCCGCTGGCTGGCGGAGGAGGAGGAAACGCAGCGGCGACGCGAGCGCGGTACGCTGCGGACGTGACACGTCTTCCCCTCGCGCTTCTCTTCGGCCTCGCCCTGACCGGCGCGGCCTGCTCCGGCAGTTCCGAGGCGATCCCGACCGACGTCGACGTCGCGGTGCACATGCAGGACTACAAGGTGATCCTGAGCGTCGCGACCGCGAAGGCGGGCGTGGTGCGGTTCGGCATCAAGAACGAGGGCGGGATGGAGCACTCATTCGAGCTCATCAAGACCGATCTCCCGTTCGACCAGCTGCCCACGGCCGACGCGAAGGCGAAAGAGGATGGCCTGGTGAAGCAGGTGAAGAGCATCCCCGTCGGCAAGGTGTCGGTCGTGAGCGCGGATCTCGCGGCGGGGAAGTACGTGATCATCTGCAACGTCGCGGGCCACTATCAGCTGGGGATGCGGGCCGCCTTCACCGTCAACTAGCGGCGCTGCCGCGGGTCACTTGAGCGTCAGGAGGAACTGGACCAGGTCCCGGATCTGATCCTGCGACAGGTTCAGGTTCGGCATCTGCGTCCCCGGCTTCACGGCCGGCGGATTCGACAGCCAGCGCGTGATGTTCTCTTCATTTACAGGCGATAGCACGCCGCCGGCGATGCTCGGCTTGCTGGCGACGTGCGTGAGCTCCGGCGCGCCCGCGAACTTACCTGACGTCAGGCCCTTGATGGTGTGGCAGCCGGCGCAGGGAAGGCTACGGAACAGCTCCTTGCCGCGCTTGGTCTCCTCCGACGTGAACCGCTCCGCGTCCTTCTTCGCGGCGTCGATCCACGCGGCGTAGTCACTCACCGGATGCGCGACGAGCGAGATGAGCATGTCGGCGTGGCCGTCGCCGCAGAACTCGAGGCACTGGCCCTTGTACGTACCGGGCTTGTCGGCCTGGATCCAGAGCTCCGTGGCTCGGCCGGGGACGGCGTCCTTCTTCCCGCCGATGGAGGGCACCCAGAACGAGTGGATGACGTCCTTGGACGACAGCTGTATGCGGACCTTCGTGCCGATGGGGATGTGGAGCTCCTCGGCACCGCTCAGGAACGTGCCGTCGCTCAGCCGGAAGCGCTGCTCCTGCGGGTAGCTGAAGGTCCAGGTCCATTGACTGCCCTCGGCGTGGATCACCATGTCCGCTCCGCCCTGGGTGTTGTTGATGAAGTCGAGCTTCTGCCATGACAGCACCGAGAAGCTGACCACCATCAGGGTCGGAATGACCGTCCAGGTGAGCTCGAGCAGGTTCTGTCCGTGGAATTGCTTCGCGACGTGCCCGGGGCGCTCGCGGAACTTGATCCCGGAATAGATGATCGCGCCGTCTACGATCGCGAGGACCACGACCGCCGCCGCGAACATGATCCAGTACAGCTCCGAGATCGAGCGCGCCTGCGGGCCCTGGGGATCGTTCGGCCACGGTCCGTCGGCGAGCGCGGCGGTGGAGGACAGGAGAGCGATGACGAGCGCCGCGATGACGCCGAGGGCCACGCGTATGCGGACCGGGAACATCGCGACAAAGACTAGGGCGTCGTTTCGACACGCGCCAATCGGCCTCGATAGACTGACGCGCGTGTCCGCACACCATGAGACGACCGCTGAGGAGCATGAGCCGCACGCGCCGGCGCCGAGCCTCTCACCGGCGATCATCGGCCTCGGGGTCACGATCCTCTCGTTCGGCATCCTCTACGGACTCGTGCTCATCGTCCTCGGTGGCGTGATCCTCGTGATCGGGCTCGCGACGTGGCTCATCGACGACGCGCGCGCGTACATCGCCGCGGGCGACAGCGACACCGGCCACGGCGGCCACTAGCCCATGAGCACGCGCATCGAGGAACGGCCCATCGTTCGCGGGCGGCGCGAACGCCCGCGGGACCGCCTTCCGACCAACGAGACCGGCCTCGAGGCGCAGCCCGGCCGCTTCTCACACGGCATGTGGGCCGTGATCCTGTTCGTCTCGAGCGAGGTCATGTTCTTCGGCGCGCTCTTCACGACGTATTTCTTCCTGCGCGCCCGTATCCCGGAATGGCAGCCCATCTTCCAGCGCTGCGCAGAAGAGTGCGAGAAGCCGCACTGGAACTCGACGACGAGCATCTTCGGCGCGAGCGTCCCGCTCGTCGCGATCAACACGATCGCGCTGCTCGCGTCGAGCGTCACCATGCAGCTCGCCGTCAACGCGATCAAGAAGGGGGATCGCCGCGCCCTTCGCAACTGGTTGATCCCCACGGTCGTGCTCGGTGTCTGGTTCATCAGCGGCCAGCTCTACGAGTACACGCGCCTCGGCTTCCTGCCCGACAACGGGATCTTCGCCGGCGTCTTCTTCACGCTCACCGGCTTCCACGGTGCACACGTCACCGGCGGCATCCTCATGAACGCACTGGTGCTCTTCCGCACGATCAAGGGCCACTTCAGCGCGCAGCGGCATCTCGCCGTCGAGGCCGCATCGATCTACTGGCATTTCGTCGATGTGGTCTGGATCGGCCTCTTCACGATCATCTACATAATCGGATAGGAGCTAGTCGGACCGCTCCCTGATCAGCGTCCGCAGATCGTCGAGGAGCCAGTTCGGCGGATCGCTCGAATGCAGGATCGCCCGCTCGCGGCCGCGGCCGTCGATGAGGTAGATCGCGTCGTTGTGCTCCACCGCGCGCGCTCCCGATGAAGCGAACGCGCCGATCCCATAGAGCGCCCACACAGCCTCCAGCTGCGCGCGCGGTCCGATGAGGTAATGCCACCGGTCGCGCAGATCGTGGAGGTCCGAGAACTCGCGGACCGCGAATGGCGTATCGCCATCCGGGTCGACCGAGACCGCGACGAACTCGACCTTCGCCGCGTCCGCGCCGAGAGCGCGCTGCGCCGCACGGAACTGGCCGGCAGTGAGCGGACACACGTCGGGACACCGCGTGTACAGGAACGCGAGCGCGACGGTGTTGTTCCGCAGCGAGGACAGCGTGACGCTCCTGCCGGTCACGCCGTCGATGAGGGTGAAGTCGGGCGCGGGCTTTGGCTCGAGCTCCGTGCCGAGCAGACGATCCTCGCCGCACGCCGATAGCACCACGACGCACGCGAGCGCAAGGATCGCGGCTCGGATCATCGATCGAGCATATGGCCCATCATCGAACGCGATGCCCCCACCCGCCGTCAGCGTCGGCTACGTCTTGCTCATCGCGCTCTGGGGCTCGACCTGGGCCGCGATCAAGGTCGGCGTCGCGGCGGTCCCGCCCTTCGTGTTCGCCTTCGAGCGCGCCGTCGTCGTATCGATCGTGCTCGTCGCGCTCTCGCTGGCGACGCGTCAGGCGTTCCCGCGCGATCGCCGCGTCATCCTGTCCGCGGCCGTCGTCGGGATCTTCAACACCGGGTCGAGCTGGGCGATCATCTTCTGGTCCGAGCAATACGTGCCAAGCGGCCTGGTGTCCGTCTTCGGCGCCTCGGCCCCGATCTGGACCGCCTTGCTCGCGCACTTCCTGGTGCATGACGACCGGCTCTCCACGACGAAGGTGCTTGGCCTGGTGCTCGGACTCGCGGGCATCGCCGTACTCGTCGGCGCGCCGGACACGAGTGCCGGACCCGAGGTCCTCACGGCCAGTGTGCTGCTCGCTCTCATGCCCGTGACCTGGGCGATCGGCACGATCCTGCAGGCGCGCGAGCTCCGTCGCGGCTCGCCGCTGCCGCTCGTCGCGATCGGCACCTCGGCGGGCTCGCTGTTCTTGCTCCCTTTCGCGGCGGCGCAGGCCGGTGAGGCCGCGACCTGGGATCTGAGCGCCGCGCTCGCGTTCGGCTATCTCGTGTTGTTCGGTTCGTGCGTCGGTCTCGTGCTGCAGCTGTGGCTCACGCGACGTTTGCGTCCGACGACGATGATGCTGGCGCAGGTCGTGATCCCCGCGGAAGCGCTCCTCATCGGAGCGCTTGCCCTGGGCGAGAACATCACCTGGCGCATG
>JBKPCZ010000226.1:0-6596 GCA_046727665.1 Chloroflexota bacterium | reverse complement strand
CTTCAGAAGATCGAGCGTCTTGAACTTCACCTCGACGGCGCGGTAATGCTGCCCGTGCGAGAGGCCGATGACCGGGAGCTCGAGCGGATCGCCGGCGAAAGCCTCGGGACAGAGCTCCGCCAGGACATCGCTGCGCACGAGCAGATCGGCCACGCCGAACATGCGCAGCTGCGGATCGCGTAGCACGCCACCCGCGATGATGGGCACGCCCGCCTCCATCGCGTCCTGCGTTGCCAGCGCGGCCGCGAGCTGCCTCGCCTCGTCCGGCCGGTGCGTGATGCGCACGAGCTCCCAGCGCTGCGCGAGGTCCGCCAAGACGGCCTTCTCGAACGCGCGTCCCTGTTGCATGAGGTAGCGCCCAAGGTCGAACGTCTCGTCGTAACCCGGAAGCTCGTCGTCGCGCGCGAACCCGTGGACCGTGGGGTACTCCTCGAGCCAGTCCAGCAGGAGGTCGTTCTTGCACCAGTTGCGTGTCTCGCCGGCCGCGACCCAGTCGAGCCACTCCAGATCGCTCTGCGGATCGCACGGCAGACCGTCGTCGCGCAGCACGATGGCGTCCCGCCCGATGGGGATCGCTAACCCTCCAGCACGTCGATGAGACCGCGCAGGTCCTCTTCCTCGCGCAGCGCCTCCGCGTCCGTCGGCGGTGGGACGCGGCCTCGGTTGGCCCAGTACACGTCCATGCCCGCGCGCGAGGCGCCGCCGACGTCGTGCGCCGAGCCCGCGACGAACAGGACGCGTTTGCGGTGCAGGGTGAGGGCGTCGAGCGCGGCGCGGTACGGGCGCGGATCGGGCTTGTACGCGCCGGCGCGCTCCGCGGTCATCACGAGGTCGAACGTTCCCGCGCGAGCCGCCGCGAGCGCGCCGAGACGCTCCGAGCAGTTCGTGACGACGAAGCGCGTGTAGCCGTGGAGGCGCGCGAGCGTGTCGGGCACGTCGGGCCAGGGCACGGGCTCGCCCCAGCGGCTCAGCAGTTCTTCGGCTGTCGCGCGCTCGATGCCCACGACGGCCGCGGCGTCACGGATAACGTCCTCGAACGGTCGATAGGGCTTGCCGCGGAGGAGCGACTGTGCCGCGGCGTGCCAGCGCATGCCGAGATCGCGCCCGCCCGCGACGTCCGCGAAAAGGGACCACGAATCGAGCAGCGCGGTGAGGAGATCGAACCCGACCGCCGCGTAGCGCATCCCACCCTAGTATCCGCGCGCATGCCCGACCTCCGCAGCCAGTGGCATCACTCCAAGACCGAGCCCGTCGCGCGCGGCGGCATGGTCACCGCGGAGCATCACCTCGCGGCGGAAGCAGGCGTCGAGATGCTGCGCGACGGCGGCAATGCCGTCGACGCGGCGGTCGCCGCGGCATTCGTCATGGGTGTCGTGGAGCCGTTCACCAGCGGCATCGGCGGCATCGCCGGTCTGGTGATCCGGCTCGCGGACGGGACCGTCGCATCGATCGAAGGCAGCACGCGCGCGCCGCTAGGCGCACGGGCCGACATGTTCGAGCTCATGGGTGGTGGCGCACGCGCGGGCATGTACATGTGGCCCGCCGTGAAGGACGGCGCGAATATCGAGGGTGCGACGTCGACGACCGTGCCGGGTCAGGCCGCGGCGCTCTGTCTCGCGCTCGAGCGTTATGGCTCACTGCCACGCGCTCGCGTGCTCGAGCCCGCGATCCGCCTCGCGCGCGACGGCTTCGAGATCGACTGGTACGTCGCGCTGTCGTTCGCGATGTACGCCGAGCGTCTCTGGAAGGCCGGCGACGCGCGCCGCATCTTCTTCCGTCCGAGCGGCGCGCCGCTGCGTCCTCCGATCGGCACCGAGCCCTCGGACCGCGTCCTCCAGCCCGACCTCGCGCGAACGCTCGAAGCCATCGGGCGCGACGGTCCCGACGTCCTGTATCGGGGCGACATCGCCGAGGCGATCGTGGCCGACGTGCGCGCGAACGGCGGCGTCCTGAGCGCGGAGGATCTTGCGAAGTACGAGGCGCGCGTCGGCACGCCGCTGCAGACGATGTATCGCGGGCACCGTGTCATCACGCTCGACGGTCTGTCCGGCGGCGAGACCATCGCGCGCGCCCTCGGCATCCTCGACGCGTTCCCTGTCGGCGCGAAGGAGCGTGGCGGTGTCGACCACCTGCATCTCGTCGCCGAGGCGCTGCGCGCCGCGTTCCTGTATCGCTTCTCGCAGCGTGCCGATCACACGACGCACCTGAACGCGATCGACAAGGACAGGAACATGGTCTCGCTCACGCAGACGCTGGGACAGGGCTTCGGATCGGGCTTCGTCCCGCGGGGGACCGGCGTCGTTCTCGTGGACGGCATGACCTGGTTCGACCCGGTGCCCGGACACTCGAACTCGATCGCTCCCGGCAAGCGCGTGCTGTGGGCGGGGGCGCCGACGCTCATCGTCCGCGGTGACGCGCCGCTTCTTGCGATCGGCGCGCCCGGCGGGCGCAAGATCATGAGCGCGGTGACCCAGGCGATCGTGAACATCGTCGACTTCAGCGACGGTCCGCAGGACGCCGTGAACCGGCCGCGCGTGCACGACGAAGGCGAGGGCCTGCTCGTCGACTCGCGCATCCCGGAGGACGTCCGGGCCGGGCTCGAGGAGCTCGGCCATCAGGTCGACGTGAAGGAAGAGACGCTCATGTCCGCCTGGTTCGCCCGCCCGAACGCCATCCTCATCGACCCGAAGACCGGCGAGCTGCGCGGCGGCGTCGATCAGCTGAAGCCCGCGGTCGCCATCGGGTACTAAGTCCGCGGCTGCTGGTACCAACGGGTCCCTTGGAGCGCTGACCGGCCAACGCACAATCCCGGATCGTGAGCTGGCTTCTGCGCCTCGCCTGCGTGTGCCTCGCGGCAGCCTGCACGGCGTCGCAGGCATCGCCGCTTCCGGCGGCTACGGTCCGGCCGTCCGTAGCGCCGGCCGGCTGGAAAGTGATCACGAGGACCGAATCGAGCGACACCGTGTCCCTCGGCCTGAGCAAGATCTCGCAGGTGTTCCGCATCGCGATCCCTCCGACCTGGCTGGAGACCTCGCTCGATGATGATTCGGCCGCGGCGGGAGACCGCGCCCTCGCTTCGGCCAATGCGACCTATGCAAAGGCGGTCGAGGCGCAGCAGACCGGACCGTCCGGACATCCGCCGCTCGCGTTCAGCGCGCTCGACCCTGACGCACGTGTCGTGGCGGGGATCGTGACGACCACCCTCTACGTGACCGGGCAACACGTCGACCGGGTCATCACCCCGTCCGCGATGGCGAAGTCGATGCAGCGTTACCGGGAGGAGACCATCGGCGCCGTCGTGCAGTTCAGGGGTAACACCGTCATTGACGGTCGGGATGCGGTCGTACTGGCGATGCAGTACGAGCTGCAAGGCAGCGGCGGCGAGCACACCACCGTGGCCTCCGTGCAGTACATCGTCGTGCGCGACATGTACGTCTACATCATCGAGCTCACCGGTGCGCTCGACGAGATGAACACGCTCCTGCCGGTGTTCGACTCCATCGCGAGGACGTTCAAGGTCCTCTAGCCGCCGCGCTCCGGGGGCGGACTTGGCGCACGAGCGGCTAGGCTACGCCGCCGATGGCACGCTTCATCGTCGAGGGCGGGACACCGCTTCGCGGAGAGATCCGCCCGGCGGGCAACAAGAACGCCGCACTGCCGCTGATCGCGGCAAGCCTTCTCACCGACGAGCCGATGACGCTGCGAAACGTACCGCGGATCCGCGATGTCCGAGGCATGGTCGACATCGTGAGCGAGCTCGGTGCGAAGGTCGAGGAGCTCGACGCGACCACCGTTCGCATCACGGCCGCGAGCCTGAGCAGCACCGAGGTCCCGCAGGCGCTCGCGGGGGAGATCCGCACCTCGCTGCTCTTCGCCGGACCGATGCTCGCGCGCCACAAGAAGGTGAAGATCGGGTTGCCGGGCGGCGACGTGATCGGGCGCCGGCGTAACGACACGCACTTCCTCGCTCTCAAAGCACTTGGCGCAGAGCTCGATATGAGCGCGTCGGGCTACGGACTCCACACCTCGGGACTGCGCGGCGGCGAGATCCTCCTCGACGAGACCTCGGTCACCGCGACGGAGAACGCGCTCATGGCTGCGGTCCTCGCGCCCGGCCGGACCGTCATTCGAAATGCCGCGAGCGAGCCGCACGTCCAGGAGCTCGGCGCGGTGCTCATGCGCATGGGCGCGCGCATGGTCGGTATCGGTACGAACACGATCACGATCGATGGCGCCGAGCGGCTCAAGGGCATCGAGCACACGATCTCGAGCGATCACATGGAAGTCGGCTCGCTCATCGCGGCCGTGGCCATGACCCACGGAGATGTGACGATCAAGGATGCCGTGCCGCAGCACATGCGTATGACGCGCCTGGTGTTCCAGAAGCTGGGCGTCGACACCGAGGTACGCGGCGAGGACATCCACGTCCCCGCAAAGGAGCGCTACACCATCGAGCCGGACCTTGGGGGCGCCATCCCGCACATCAAGCCGCAGATCTGGCCGGGCTTCCCG
Source organism: Chloroflexota bacterium (assembly GCA_046727665.1). GTDB lineage: Bacteria > Chloroflexota > Limnocylindria > P2-11E > P2-11E > CF-39. Next base: position 2,084 of record JBKPCZ010000226.1, on the reverse strand, counting down.
TCGGACCTCACGAGCATCGCGACCGCGCTCGCGACACAGGCCGAGGGGACGGTGCTGATCCACGAGTGGATGTTCGAGACGCGGATGTTCTGGGTGGACGCGCTCGAACGCATGGGCGCGCGGCTCGTGCTCGCCGACCCGCATCGCGTCGTCGTGGTCGGCCCTTCACAGCTGTACGCCGCCGATCTCCGCAGTCCGGACATCCGCGCCGGCATGGCGATCCTCGCGGCGACGCTCTGCGCGAAGGGCAAGAGCGTCATCAACAACGTCGAGCAGATCGACCGGGGCTACGAGGACCTCGACACGCGCCTGCGGGCGCTCGGCGCGAAGATCGAACGCGCGGCGTGACGTCCTTCGCGACGCATCTGGAGTGCTCGCGCTGCGGCGAGTACTTCCAGATCGACACGCTGCAACAGACCTGCACCAACGACGGCGGACCGCTGCTCGTGCGCTACGACCTCATGAAAGTCCATGAGGCCATGCAGCGCGAGACGCTCGCGCGACGTCCCGCGACGCTGTGGCGCTACCGCGAGCTCCTTCCGATCGAGGATCCCGCGCGCGTCGTGACGCTGGGCGAGCCGAACACGCCGCTGCTCGAGGCGCGCCACATCGGAGAGGAGCTCGACATCCCACGCCTGCGCGTGAAGGACGAGGGCCTGCTGCCCACCGGCACGTTCAAGGCGCGGGGCGCTGCCGTCGGCGTCACGCGCGCGCTCGAGCTCGGCGTGAGCACGATCGTGCTGCCGACGGCGGGGAACGCCGGCGCGGCGTGGGCCGCGTACGGCGCGCGCGCCGGCATCCGCGTCGTGGTCGTGATGCCGGACACGACGCCGCAGACGATCGTGCGCGAGACCACGTCATATGGCGCCGAGGTGTACCTGGTGCCGGGCTCGATCGCCGACGCCGGCGCGGTCGTCAAGCGCGCGTGCGCCGAGCGCGGCTGGTACGACGCATCGACGCTGAAGGAGCCCTATCGCATCGAGGGCAAGAAGACGATGGGCTTCGAGCTCGCCGAGCAGCTCGAGTGGACCTTGCCCGACGTCATCGTCTATCCGACCGGTGGTGGGGTCGGTCTCATCGGGATGTGGAAGGGCTTCGCGGAGCTGCGCGAGATCGGCTGGATCTCGCGCGACGACATGCCGCGCTTCGTCGCGGCGCAGGCGACCGGTTGCGCGCCGATCGTGCGCGCCTTCGAGGAGGGCGCGATGGAATCGCAGCCGTGGCCGGACCCGACGACGTTCGCGGCCGGTATCCGCGTGCCGAAGGCGCTGGGTGACTTCCTCGTGCTGCGCGCGCTGCGCGAGAGCGACGGCATCGCGCTCGCGGTGACGGACGACGAGACGCGCGACATGATGCGGCTCGTTGGCACGATGGAGGGGATGCTCGTGTGCCCCGAGGGCGCGGCCGCGGTCGCCGCCGCCGCGAAGCTGCGGCGCGACGGCTGGATCCACGACGACGAGAACGTCGTCGTCTTCAACACCGGCAGCGGTCTAAAGTACGCGGAGGCCCTGCAGGGTGAGGCTGCGCGGCCGCTGAACGCGGGTGCGCTGCCCGATGCCTAGCGAAAGGACGTGAGCGTGCGCGCGACCACGCGACCGATGGGCGTACGTCGCGGCGTCCTCGGCGGCGCGATCCTGGTGGCGGTCGGCGCCCCGTTCCTGCTCCAGGCGCTGAACGTCGCGAACGCCAGCGCGTATCTCTTCGTCGCGCTCGGCATCGCGTTCCTCGCGGCGTGGTACGTCGGCACGCGGCAGTACGTCTACATGGTGCCCGCGGCCGTGCTCATCGCGTTCGGGCTCGGACTCGTCATCCCGACGTGGCTGCCACTACCGACCGACGCGGCCGCGCCGATCTTTCTCGGCTCGCTCGCGATCGCGCTGGCGATCGTGTTCCTCGTCTATCCAGACCACCGCGGCCTGCTCGTCCCGGCCGCGGCGCTGGCTGCCGTGGCGATCGCCGACGTCGTCGGTCTCCATCTGCCTCAGGAGACGCAGCCGTTCTTCGTGCCGATCGTGCTCATCGCGGTCGGCATCTACATGCTCCTCGAGCGCTAGACACCTAACATCCACCGCGGATGGAACTCG
>JBKPCZ010000225.1:0-5627 GCA_046727665.1 Chloroflexota bacterium | reverse complement strand
GCCGATCGAGATACGCCGCTTCTCCGCGACGACGCGGACCGCGCAGGATGCGGCCCGCGAGATCGGCGTGAGCCTCGGCGAGATCGTGAAGTCGCTCGTGTTCACCGCGGGCGACCGCCCGGTCGTCGTCCTCTGCTGCGGGGACCGCCGCGTGAGCGAGGAGCGTCTGCGTGAGGCCATCGGGGCGACGGTCGTGCGCCGCGCCACCGCGGACGAGGCGAAGCGCTTCACCGGCTACGCCATCGGTGGCGTCCCGCCGTTCGCGCACGAAACGCCCTGCGAGACCGTCATCGACGACGACATGTCGCGTTTCGCGAGCGTGTGGGCGGCGGCGGGTTTGCCCGACGCCGTGTTCGAGATCGCGGTCCCGGATCTGCGCCGCCTGTCGGGCGCCACATCGGTGCGCATCGCCGAATGAAGGTGTTCGTCACCGGCGCGACCGGCTTCGTCACCGGCACGGTCACGACGCAGCTCCTCGCCCGCGGCGACCACGTGCGAGCACTCGTCCGCGATCCGTCGCGCGCCGGGCCACTCGAGCGCGCCGGCGCGACGGTTGTGGCCGGCGATCTCAGTGATGTCGCTTCGCTGCGACGCGGGATGGAAGGCGTCGATGCGGTCGTCCATGGGGCCGCCATCTATGAGGTCGGCATCCCGCCGCTCCGGCGGCCCGCGATGTACGACGCGAACGTCCTCGGGACCGAGCGCGTTCTCGAAGCCGCCCGCCAGGCCGGGGTGCGGCGGGTCGCGTACATGTCCACCTGCGCGATCTTCGGCAACACGCACGGCCAGATCGTCGACGAGACGTACACGCGGAGCGGGCGATATACGTCGTACTACGAGGAGACCAAGGTGCGCGCGCACGAGATCGCGCTCGACTTCGCCAGGCGCGGTCTTCCGGTCTCGATCGCACAGCCGGGCGTCGTCTACGGGCCGGGCGACACGTCCGGGCTCGGCGGGCTGATGCGCGACTTCGTGCACGGCCGATTGCCGCTCGTGCCATTCGCCGATGCTGGTGTGAACTTCGTCCACGTCGAGGACGCGGCACGCGGCATCGCTTTGGTGCTCGATCGCGGGCAGCCGGGGCGTAGCTACGTCCTCGGCGGAGAGAACGCACGCGTCATCGATGCCTTCGCCGCGCTCGCGCGCCTGACCGGTCGCTCGCTGCCGCGCCTCGTGCTGCCTTACGCGCTGCTCGAGCTCGGTGCGCTCGTGCGGCCGGGTCTGCGCGAGGTCGTGACGAGCTCGAAAGGTGTCACGTTCTGGGCGAGCGACGCGCGCGCGAAGAGCGAGCTCGGCTACTCGTCACGGCCGCTCGAGGCTGGACTGCGCGACACGTATGGTGGGGCCGCCGCGTAGCGCCCCGCCGCGAAATGCCGTCTTCATCGCGGACGTACATAGCCCAGAGAGATGAGCGATCGCACAACGACATTCAGCGAGATCACCGCGCGGCGTGCGCCAAATGGGATCGTGTTCCCCGCGCTCCTCATCGCTCTGGGCGCGCTCTTCCTCCTAAGCAACTTCGGCGTCGTCGCGCCGCTCTCGGTCCGCAGTGTCCTATCGCTGTGGCCGCTCATCCCCGTTCTCATCGGGATCCCGATGCTGATCGGTCGCGATCGGCCGTCGCTCGCGCTGGGTCTGCAGCTCGGCGCGATCGCGCTCGGCCTCGCGCTCGTGATGGTGCGCGCATACGCGGCGCCGTTCGATACGGCTGACGCGGTCGAGCAGGGCGCGTCCGCGGCGATCCCGGGCGCACCCGAGGTCGTGCTCAGCGCGATGGACATCCACTTCTCCTCGAGCGAGATCCATCTGCCGGCGCCCGAGGTGAACCTCACGCTGCGCAACGACGGCGTCCTGAAGCACGACCTGACGGTCCCCGCGCTGCGAGTGCACATCGCCGCCGGTCCGGGGCAGAGCGTAACGACGGGCCTGCGCGATCTGCCGAGGGGAGCGTACAAGGGCATCTGCAGCGTCTCGGGTCACGCCGACGCTGGGATGCGCGTGACCGTCAGGGTGGACTAGGGCTCTTCGTCCTCATCCTCATCCGACTCGAACTCGTCGGAGTAGAAGCCGAGCTCCTCGGCCTTGAACACCGTCACGAGAAAGTCCTCGCGCTCCGGGTCATGCGTCTGCACGAGCTCCTCGTCGAGCTGATCGATGAGCTGCTGCAGCTCGTCGTCGGTGAGGTCGACCTCGAGCAGCAGCGTGCCGTGCACCTCGAAGCGGCCGTAGTGGATGTCGACGCGTCCGATGCGCCGCGCGCCGCCGTAGATCGTGAAGATCTCGCTTGACTCGGTGCGCACGTTGCGCTCGAAGCGCGCTGCTTCCATGGGACGACGACTGTACCGCCGCCGCGCTAATCTCGTCGTCCGTGGCGCATCCGCTCCGCATCGGCCTCAAGCTCTCACAGCAGGTCCATTCCATCGACGCGCAGCGTGAGGCTTGGCGGATCGGCGACGAGGCGGGCTTCGACCACATCTGGCCCTTCGATCACCTCATCGCGCTCGGCAACGATCCCACGCGCCCCATCTTTGACGGCTGGACGATCCTCGGCGCGGTCGCCGAGAACACCAAGCACGCGCGCATCGGCCTGAACGTCACGGGCAATCTGTATCGACACCCTGGGCTCCTCGCGAAGATCGCGGTCACGGTCGATCACCTCTCCGGCGGACGGCTCGAGATGGGGATCGGTGCGGCCTGGAACGAGCCCGAGTTCCAGATGTACGGCATGCCGTTCCCGAGCGTTGCGGACCGCATCCGCATGCTCGACGAGGCCTGCAGCGTGCTGAAGGCGCTCTGGACCGAGGGGCGCGCGACGTTCAAGGGCCGCTTCTACCAGCTCGATGCCGCGATCGCCGAGCCGAAGCCGGTGCAGAAGCCGTATCCGCCCATCTGGATCGGTGGCTCGGGCCCCAAGCGCACGCTGCGCGTCGTCGCGAAGCACGCGGACGTCTGGAACTCGAATGCCCCGACGCTCGACGAGACGCACGCGCTGGTGAAGGTCCTCGACGAGCACTGCGCCAAGGTGGGCCGCGACCCCTCGACGATCCGCCGTTCGCACCAGGTCCGCGTCGAGAAGGATGACGATGCCCTCCGCATCGGCGAGGCCGCGCTGCGCGCCGGGTTCAGCGAGCTGCTGCTCTTCCCGTTCGCCGGCGCCGATCTGCGCTCGGGTGTCGAGCGCGCCGCGGCGCTCCTGCCGCGGATGCGCGCGCTCGGACGCTAGCGGCGGCTGAGGCCAAGGACCGAGAGGAAGAAGCTCGCGAACAGGGTCTGCACGCCGAGCGTGATCGAGAGCGAGGAGACGATCACGACCCGGAGCGTGTAGCGGACATCGCTGATCGGGCCGAAGCCCTCTGCCCCCCAGATGCCGATCGCCGCCGCGGCCGCGATGAGCCCGAGCAAGACGAGCGCGATCGCGGCGAGGATCCCGGTCTCCAGCGTCACGTAGCGGTAGAGGCGCGTGAGACGCGGGTCCTCGGGAAGGAGGCCCTCGCTGATGGCGAACGTCTTCGTGAACACGGCGAAGATCACGGCCTGGTAGCCGAGCACGACGGCCGCCGCCGCGTAGATGAGCGTGTGCACGTCGAGGCGCAAGGAGCCGAGCGCGCGCTCACCGGGGAGCAGCCACAGGCCGACGAGCGTGCCGACGATCATGAGCAGCGCCCCGGGGTACAGGAAGAGCCAGCGCGGGCTGTACAGCAGCAGGAATCGCAAATGGCGCCAGCCGTCACGCCACGTGCGCAGGTGCGGCGGGCGGTCGCGCTTGTCGGGCGCGAGTGTGACCGGCACCTCTGCGATGCGCAGACCCTGCACCGACGCCTTCACCACCATCTCCGACGCGAACTCCATCCCCGTCGTGCGCAAGTCGAGCGCGAGGATCGGTGACCGCCGGAATCCGCGGAGCCCCGAGTGGAAATCGCCGACCTCGCTGCTGAAGAAGAGGCGCCCGAGGAATGAGAGCACCGGATTGCCCAGGTAGCGGTGGAGGAACGGCATCGCGCCCGCGGCGACGCCGCCTTTGAAGCGGTTGCCCATGACGAGGTCGTATCCCTCGCGCAGCTTCGCCAGGAACCGGTCGATGGCGAAGAAGTCGTACGAGCCGTCCGCGTCGCCCATCACGATGTACTCGCCGCGCGACGAGGCGATGCCGGTGAGCAGCGCGCTCCCGTAGCCACGCAGCGGCACGGGAACGACGCGCGCGCCCGCGGCGGCGGCGAGCTCGCGCGACCCGTCGGTGCTGCCGTTGTCGGCGACGACGACTTCGCCGTTGATGCCGTACTTCGTGAGCGCCTCGCGCGCCTGCTTCACGCAGTCGGCGACCGTGGCCGCTTCGTTGAGGCACGGCATGACGATCGAGAGCTCAACGCGCTGATCCAACGGACGCGATGCTACCGGCGCACTTCGAGCCGCACGATCGGCTCGGTCACAAGGCTATGTCGCGGGCCGCAGCGCGCTACGGTCGCCGCCGAGCCGCGCCGTTCGCACGCGATCGACGTCGGCGAAGGCGCCGATGCGCGCGCGCACCTCGTCCGGCACCGGGTCGTCGAGGGTGAGGATCATCAGCGCCTCGCCGCGCGGGTGGAGGCGCCCGACCTGCATCGACGAGATGTTCACGTCGTGCTCGCCGAGGAGCGTGCCCACACGTCCGACGAGACCGGGTTTGTCCTGATGCTTCGTCAGTAGCAGATGGCCCTCGACCGGGACGTCGACCCAGAACCCGTCGATGAGGACGATGCGCGGCTCGCCCTGCACGAGCGTCCCCGCGACCTCGGTGCCGCCGACGCGCACCGTGAGGAGCGCGGCGTAGCGCGGCGCCTCGGTGTCGCGGCGCTCCTCGATGACGAGCCCGCGCGAGCGCGCGATCGCGAGAGCGTTCACGAGATTCACGCGCTCTGCGCTGAACGTCTCGAGCATGCCTTTCACGACGGCGGCGCGCAGCGGCTCGGCGTCGAGCTCGAGCAGCTTGCCGGCGTACGCGATCTGGAGCTTCGCGGGGCGCTCGTCGAGAAGCTGCGCGACCAAGGCGCCGATGCGCTCGCCGCAGCGCAGCCACGCGCTGCCGCCCGCCTCATCCGCGGGCGGCCGCGGCGCGTTCACCGCGTAGCGCGCCGGGCGGCCGTCGAGTACGTCGAGGACCTGCTGCACGACGTCGACGGCGACGTTCACCTGCGCCTCGGTCGTCGAGCCCGCGATATGCGGCGTGAGCACCGTGCGCGGCGCGGTGCGGATGGGGGAGTCCGCCGGCAGTGGCTCGCTGGGAAAGACGTCGAGCGCGGCGCCGGCGATCGTCCCGGCCTGCAGCGCGGCCGCGAGCGCGGCCAGGTCGACGACCTCGCCGCGCGCGCAGTTCACGAGCACCGCGGTCCGCTTCATCCTCGCGAGCGTCTCGGCGTTGATGAGGTTGCGCGTCTTCTCAGTGAGCGGCGTGTGCAGCGAGACGACGTCCGCGCTGCGGAGCAGCTCGTCGAGCTCCACCAGCTGCGCGCCGGCGGCGCGCGCGCTCGCCTCGGTCGCGAACGGATCGTGGGCGATGACGCGCATCTCGAAACCGGCCGCGCGGCGAGCGACCTCGGAGCCGACTCGGCCGATGCCGACAAGGCCGAGCGTCTTGCCGCGCAGCTCGCGGC
>JBKPCZ010000224.1:0-4850 GCA_046727665.1 Chloroflexota bacterium | reverse complement strand
TGGCACGGACAGCAGCGCGGCACGCGGCGCGGTGAGCGGCGCGATGCGCGATGCCAGTGGCAGCGCCATCCGCGGGACGCGGAGGTGGGCCCGCACCAGCGGCGCGCCGCGCCAAGTCGCGACCATCGCAAGCGCGACCGCAGCGCCGGTCGCCGGACCGGAGGGCACGCTGACCGCCGCCACCGGCAGCGCCGCGAACGTCTCGACGACGACGCGCAGGACCAGCGCCCAGCCATACGCGACGAGCGCGACCGGTCGCGCGAGATCGAGCGAGAGCGCGCCGATGGCGCTGGCCAGAGCCGCCGTGAGCATCAGCGGCGGAAACAGAGGCACCGCGACGAGATTCGCCACGGGCGAGACGACCGATACGCGGCCGAAGGCCGCAGCGACGATCGGCAGCGTCGGCGCGCTGGCCGCGAGCGTTGTCGCGAGCCCTTCGCGAACAACGCCGGGGAGCCGCGCGAAGCGGGCGGCGAGCGGCTCCTGCCATAGCACCAGGCCCGCGGTCGCGGCGGCCGACAGCAGGAAACCGAGGTCCGCGACCGCGGCGGGATCGGCGAGCAACATCACCGTCACCGCCACGCAGAGCGCGTTCGCCGTCGCCGCGCGCCGCCCCGATGCGAGGCCGCACGACGCGACGGAGGCCATGAGCGCGGCGCGCATCACGCTCGGCGCGAGACCGACGAGCACGCTGTACGCGAGGATCGCGACGACCGTCGCCCCCGCCCGCGCCAGCGGCGGGACCCGACCGCGGAGCGCGAGCGCGACCGCGGTGCCGACGAGCGTCATGTTGAAGCCCGAGATCGCGAGCAGATGCGTGGTGCCGCTCACCGCGAATGCGGACGCGAGGTCGGGCGACACGCTCGCGCGCTGCCCGAGCACGACCCCGAGCAAGATGCCGCTCTCCGGTTCCGGGACGAGCATGCGGAGCGGTCGCGCGAGATCGGCGCGAAGCCCGTCGAGTGGGATGAGCTGCGCGACCTCCACGCCTGGCAACGGACCGAACACCAGACAGAGCGCGACGCCGACGGCCGACGCGCAGGCGAAGGCCCACAGCCGTCGCCGCGGACCGTCCGCGCTCGCGACCGCGAGCGTCGCGCACGCCACCGCGCTCAGCGCGCCGACCACGACGCCGAGCCACGTCGCCGCCTGCGCCGCGAGCGCGACCAGCGCCGCGACGAGCGCTCCGGGCAGCAGCGGCGCGATGAGCACTGCGGTCACCGTTCGGCGCTAACGCGTGGTCACGAGATCACGGATGTCGGAAAGGACGCGGGCCGTCACCAGTCCGCGCGTCTGCAGCTCCTCGACCTTCGTGAACGCCCGCTGCTCCCGTGCGCGGACGATGCGCGCCGCGGTGCTCGGTCCGATGCCCGGGAGCGACTCGAGCTCCGCGGCGGACGCGTGGTTGATGTCGACCTTGCGCTCCGACTCGGTCCCGATGCTGCCGGCCGGCGGCGTCTCGCCGTAACGCGGGACGTACACGCGCGCGCCGTCACGCAGGGCTGCGGCCTTGTTCAGCGCGGCGGGGTCGGCGTCAGGCGTCGTCCCTCCGGCCGCCGCGAGCGCGTCCGCGACGCGCGCGCCGGAGGCGAGACGGACCACGCCCGGACGCGCGATCGCGCCCTCGACGTCCACCACGATGAGCGGCGGCGGCGTCGGCTCGGGTGTCGCCGCGACGACCTCAACGGGCACCGGTGCGGGCGTGCGCGCGCTCACGACGACGAAGAGGGCACCGGCCGCCACAGCGAAGACGGCGGCGATGATGAGTGGTCGCGGCATGACCGGAGCGTGGCGCGGTCAGCCCGCCGTGGGAAGCCCCGACGAGCCCCTTGGCCGTCACACGTTCGTGTGACGCGGGCACCAAAGAAGTGGGACCACAGATGATGCCGCCGACACGCCCGTGCGGGCGGACCGCTTCAGCCAGGCTCGTACACGGCGCTCACAACGCCGCGAGTCGCGTGGTCGGCTAGTTCGCGCGGCGGCGCTCCCCGGGCGGCTGCATCTGCACGATCGACACGGGGAGGCTGCCAACGGGCTCGCCGTCGACGGTGAGCTCGAAGCGGTGCATCCCATATGTCGTGAAGCTCATGTTGTTGAGCTCGACGATGACGTTCACGTCCTGGCCGGCGACGGCGTGGACCGAGATCTCCGGCGGATTGGGCATCGACTGTTGCCCATCGGGTCGCAGAAGACGGACGACGACGTTGTGCGAGCCGACATCGAGGCCGAGGATCGCGACGAGGAACATCCGCGGATGCTGCGCGGGCAGGCCGCTCACGCTGATGTTCCGGAAGATCCCGAGCAGACTGACCTTGCCATCCTGCCCAACGAGCGCGTGATCGCAGAGCGCACCGAGCCGGATCTCACCACTCACGTGGTCACGATACTCACAATGCGGTCGGGCACGACGATCACCTTCGTCGGTGTCGCGCCGTTCAGCGTCGCCTGCACCTTCGCGCTCTCCAGCGCTCTGCGTCGCACCTCGGCGTCCGGCGATCCTGCCGGCATCGGGATGCGATCGCGGACCTTGCCGTTCACCTGAACGACGATGGTCACCTCGCGCGGAGCGGCGGCGGCTTCGTCGTACACCGGCCAGACCTCCTGATGGACCGAGCCGGTGCCGCCGCGCCGGTGCCAGAGCTCCTCCGTCATGTGCGGCGCGAAGGGCGCCAGCAGCAGGATCAGTGTCGCGACGCCATCGTTACGCGATGGCCCATTGGCGTGCTGCAGCGTGTTCGCCAGCTCCATCATCGCCGCGACCGCGGTATTGAAATGTTCCGCGCCCAGATCCTCGGTCACCTTCTTGATCGTCCGCTGCACCGCGCCGTCGACATCAACATCGCGCGGACCCGTGGGCTCGGGGTCGGTCAGAGCCAGCTCCCACACCCGGCGCAGGAAGCGGTGCACGCCCTCGATACCCGAGGCGTCCCAGTCCGCGCCATCGACCCAGGGGCCCATGAACATCATGAACAGCCGCAGCGTGTCGGCGCCGTACCGCTTCACATATTCGTCGGGCGTCTGCACGTTGCCACGCGACTTCGACATCTTGCGGCCCTTGAAGACGATCGTGCCCTGGTAGCGGAAGCGCAGCACCGGTTCGTCGAACCACAGCTCGCCCAGATCGCGCAGCGCCTTGGTCATGAAGCGCATGTACAGCAGGTGCAGGATCGCGTGCTCGACGCCGCCGGTGTACTGCCTCACCGGCAGCCACTTCCGGCCGATCGCCGTGTTCATGAACGCCGTATCGATCTTGGGATCGACGTAGCGGAACATGTACCAGGACGAGTCGACGAAGGTGTCCATCGTGTCGGTGTCGCGGCGCGCGGGCTTGCCGCACTTCGGGCAGGTCGTGTTCACGAACGCCGGCACGTGCGCCAGCGGTGACCCGCCGCGACCGGTGAACTCAACGTCTCGTGGGAGCTCAACGGGCAGCTGGTCGTACGGGACCGGCACGGCGCCATCGGTGTCGCAGTGGACGATCGGGATCGGCGTGCCCCAGTAGCGCTGACGCGAGATCAGCCAGTCGCGCAGGCGGTACGTGACCGCCGGCTTGCCGATCCCGCGCTTGCGCGCGTCCTCCGCGACGGCCTGCTTCCCCACCTCGCTGCGCGTCCCGGTGAACGGACCGCTGCGCACCATCACGCCGTCGCCGACGTATGACTCGTCCAGCGATGCGTGCTCTTCGCCGTCGGGGGAGATGACCTCGCGGATCTCCAGCCCGTACTTCTTCGCATACGCGAAGTCGCGCTCGTCGTGTCCCGGGACGGCCATGATCGCGCCCGTTCCGTACGTCGCGAGGACGTAGTCGGCGACGTGGATCGGGATGCGCTCGCCGGTGAAAGTGTTGCGCGCGAACGCACCGATGTCGACGCCGGTCTTCTCGCGCTCCGCCGATGTCCGTTCGATCTCCGCCATGTTCCGCGCCTGCTCGACGTAGCGCTCGACCTCGGCGCGCTTCGCACGTGCAGTGATCTCCGCGACAAGCGGGTGCTCCGGCGCCAGCACCATGAACGTCGCGCCATAGATCGTGTCCGGACGCGTCGTGAAGAAGCGGATCTCCTGGCCAGGATGCCCCTCGACCGGGAACGCGATCTCCGCGCCGTCCGAGCGGCCGATCCAATTGGTCTGCAGCACGCGCACGCGCTCTGGCCAGTCCAGGCCCTCGAACTTCAGCAACTCATCCGCGTACTGCGTGATCCGGTAGAACCACTGCGTCATCTGCCTCTTCACCACCGGCGTATCGCAGCGCTCGCAGCGGCCGGCGATGACCTGCTCGTTGGCGAGGACCGTCTCGTCGCGCGGGCACCAGTTGACCGGCGCGTCGCCCCGATAGGCCAGGCCCTTCTCGAACAGCTTCAAGAACATCCACTGGTTCCAGCGGTAGTACTCCGGGTAGCACGTGATGACCTCGCGGCGCCAGTCGATCGCGGTCCCCATGCGCCGGAACTGCTCGCGCATGTGGGCCATGTTCTTTTCGGTCCACACCGCGGGGTGGATCTTGCGATCGATGGCGGCGTTCTCTGCATTGATGCCGAACGCGTCGAAGCCCATCGGGAACAGCACGTTGTTGCCCCGCATCCGTAGGAAGCGCGCGGCGGCGTCAGGTGGCGCGAACGCGTACCAGTGGCCGACGTGGATGTCGCCCGACGGGTACGGGAACATCGTCAGGAAGTAGTAGTTCGGACGATCGCTCTCGTCTGGCGTGTCGTGGAGGCCCGAGCGCACCCACTCGTCCTGCCACTTCGCCTCGATGCTCGCCGGCTCGTACCGCTCGATCCGCTGCTTGGTCACTGCCACGTCGCGCCTCCTTTCGCCGTAATAGAAAACGCCCTCCGTCCCGCCGGCTTGTG
>JBKPCZ010000223.1:0-8283 GCA_046727665.1 Chloroflexota bacterium | reverse complement strand
CGGAGCGCGCTCGCGGCGAGCAGAGCCGGCATCGAGGTCTGATCGGAGACGGTGAAGCACTCGTCGCACCCGCCGAATCGGCAGGGAAAGCCGCCTGACCTCATGGGGGATTCGCCTTTCCGGCCGCTCTCTCGGCCCGCGGAGACCTGCGCAGTTTAGGCGTGTTCGCGCATCAGCACAACGCGCATCTGGGCCGTTCCGTTCGCGTCGCGCGCGGCGGTTGAGACTAACCTCGCGACCAGCGAGGGAGGTGTGCGATGCCTTGGATCAAGACGGTGCCCGCCGAGGAGGCCGAAGGCGACCTCAAAGACGTGTTCGACAAGCACAAGATCACCGCGGGTCGCATGTTCACGCCGTACGAGCCACTGACGCTGAACGGACCGGCGCTGAAGCTGCTGGCTGAGTTCCAGACGGCGGTGCGCTTCGGGCAGTCCGACCTGACGCGCGTGCAGCGCGAGTTGATCGCGGCCCACGTCTCGGCGCTGAACGACTGCACGTTCTGAGTGCTCGCGCACGCCGCGTGGGTCGGTCGACTCACAAAGGACGAGACGCTGCAGGACGCGCTCATCCGCAAGGATCACTCGCATCCGGCTCTGACCGATGCTGACCGCGCGATGCTGGCCTACGTCGAGAAGCTGACGCTGCGGCCGGGGACGGTGGAGCGGGAGGACGTCGAGGCGCTGCGCGCAGCGGGCTTCAGCGACCAGGCCATCGGCGACATCGCGATCAACGCGTCGTTGTTCGCGTTCTTCAACCGGGTCGTCGATGGTCTCGGCGGCCGGCTCGGCCCCGACATGCCCGAGAAGGCGCGTCGCTACGGCTACCCGCTGCACGCGGGGACGTATTAAGCCGACCCTAGTTCAGAACCACGACGACATACTCCAGGGGTTTGGACAATTCGCCACGCTCGCGCGCACGGATCCTCGTCCTCATCGCCGCTGCGGTCGTGGCCGCGCTTGTGGTGGCGGTGTGGACGCTCCGTCGCGAAGCCCCAGTGCTCACCTGGCCCGCCCTGCGGAACGCGACGTATCCGGTGAGCGTCGTCCCACGCGGTGCGCCGCTTCACGACGGTCTCTATGAGGCCGAGGCCGCTCCAGGGTCGGCGACGAGGATCGTCGTGCGCCTCGCGGACGTAGGCGCGTTCGGCGATCTCGACGGTGACGCGGACCCCGACGCTGTGGTCGTGCTCACAGCCAGCGGCGGCGGGACCGGTACGTTCGTCGAGATCGCCGCGGTGCGCAATGAGGACGGAGTCGCGAGGCCGGTCAGCACGACACTGCTCGGCGACAGAGTGCTCGTGCGCGAAGTGAGGATCGAGGCGCGTCGGATCTTCGTGCGAATGCGCGTGCGCGGCTCGACCGATCCGTTCACGCTGCTCACACGCGAGATCGCCCGCCGCTACGCGCTCGATGATGATCGGCTCGTCCTCGTCGACGAGTCGGAGAGCGAGGCGCGGTCGGCGCCCGCAGAGGACTACGTCTACCGGCCCGAACGCATCGATTTGGCGGTCGGTCTGTCGCGCACGGTGACCGGATCGCTTGCGCCCGGCTCGATAGCGTCGTATGTGCTCCACGGCGGCATCGGAGAGACGCTCGAGATCGGGGTCCGCAGCGAGTTCGACAACGCCGTGCTATCCGTCTCCGGCCTGAGTGACGGGCTGACGTATCTCAGCCGCAGCGAGTACCGGTCGCGCGCGACACTGACGCTGCCGAGCGATCAGGACTACGCGGTGCGCGTGATCAGTCTTGCCGGGTACTCGCTGCCGTATGCGCTGAGCGTCAGCCGACGTGCGGCGACGCAGGCACCCGCGCGGACCGCGCGTCCCACGGCACAGCCCCTGCCATCGTCGACGCCGTCTCCGGCGCCGTCTCGGCCCGTCGGCACAGGACCTGTGCAGCGGCCGCTCGGACAGGTCTCCGACACCGCACTGTCCTTCGCGCGTTCGCGCCCACCGGTCTGGGGCGTCGCGGTCTTCGTCCCGTCGCGCGGCGTCGTGTACGCCGAGAACGCCGATGTTCAGGTGCCGACGGCGAGCGTTGTCAAGGTGCTCGTGCTCGTCGTCGCGCTCGAGCAGGCGCGCCAAGAGGGCCGACCCGCGACGGAAGACGAGCTCGCGCTCCTCTGGCCGATGATCACCGAAAGTGACAACGACGCGACGTCGCAGCTGTGGGAGCGTATCGGCCGCGGCCAAGCCGTGTCTTCATATCTGGCGAGCATCGGTGTGTCTGGTTTTGTCCCCGACCCCAAGACGTCGTGGGGTGTGAGCTTCGTCTCCGCACGCGCGATGGCCAGTGTTCTCGGCAAGCTCCTGACGGGCGAGATCCTCGACGCGCCCTCTCGCGCGCTCGCCATTCGGATGCTCGATGACGTCGTGCCGCAGCAACGCTGGGGCGTAACCGCGGGGACGAGCGCCGAGGCGGGCGACCGCGTCGGGCTGAAGAACGGGTGGTACCCGGGCGAGGAGGGCTGGCGCGTGAACAGCGTCGGCGTGGTCCGACCGCGCACCGGCGACGACTACGCGATCGCGATCGTCACCGGCGAGCGTGCGAGCTGGGAGGAGGGGATCGACACGATCGAGGGCATCGCCGGAAGGATCAACACGGCTCTCCACGTGACCCGCTGAAGTACGGCGTCTCTACACGCGCGAGCCGCTGACCCTCCGATTACCGGATAACGGGAGCCGCTGCGACGCGGGACCGCAGCGCGATCCAGCCGAGCAGTGCCAGGGCTAGCCACGGCACGGCATAGGCGACCGCGAGCGCCCCGTGCGTCTGGGCAGCCTGGACGGCGAACCCGAAGATGCCCGTGCCAACCAGAACTCCGCCGCCGATCGCGATGAGCGCCAAGACGGGGTGCGCGCGATCAGGAAGCCTGCGCGCGAGCCGCCGGCTCGGCTCGAAGACCAGGCCGGCGGCAAGACCGAACACCGGGAACAGGAAGGCGAAGAGGACCATCCGCTCGTAGGTGATGAACTCGTCGCGCGCGCCCGTGAAGAACAGTGGGCCGAGCGTGACGAGCATCGCGAGACCGAAGAGAAAGCCGCGCGCCAGCCGCGGACCCGGAAGGGCGTCGTACACCGCGGCGAAGAGGGCGCCGAACGGCGCGCCCGCGAGGGCCCCGATGCCGATGATCGTTGCGGTGCCTTCGACCGTGAAGATCGGAAGCGAGCGGATCGGATCCGGGACACCGTCCGCGACCATGCGCATCGCCGCCCGAGCGGCGATGCCGGCGAGGATCCCGGCGGCGATGCCGCAGATCGCGCCTCCGGCCAGTCTCAGCACGTGCGGATGCTAGCGGTGGCGCGTGGGTCGGTCGACTCACAAAGGACGAGACGCTGCAGGACGCGCTCATCCGAGCGGGAGGACGTCGAGCCGCTGCGCGCCGCGGGCTTCAGCGACCAGCGCCGCCACGGCTACCCGCTCCACGCAGGGACGTATTAGGCCAACAAAGAGACGCATTGGGGGGCAGGACTACAGTCAGCACGCATCGTCGCATGATGCGAGGGAGGCCCATATGGGCGACGCACAGCTGTACACCGATTGCGAGGACGGTCATGCGAAAGAGCACATCACCGGGAAGACCGAGGACGAGTTCGTCGCGAACGTGAAGCGTCACCTCGGCATGATCCATAAGGGCATGGAGATGCCCACGCGCGAGTCGATCCTGGCGATGGCGAAGAAGGCGTAAGCCGGGTCACCGATCCCGCGATGTAACGCATTCGCGTCGCGGCTCAAATGGACAGGAGCGGCATTCGTCCTGCGACAATGAGCGCCAGCGTTCGATCGCGGAGAGAGACCGTACCCCGCGGTGGTGTATTGGAGAGGTGGGTCCAGTGAAGATCTTGAAGGTCGTCCTCGCGTCACTTGTTCTTGTGACCCTCGCGATGACCCAGAGTTCCGCAGCGATCGCCGCCTCCGGCTACACGCTGTTCGGCGACGCGACGGCCGTCCATCCCGGGCATAACTCCGACACGGCGATCGAGCTCAGCTCGATCGGAACGACGACGTTCAGCGGCATCGACTTCGACACGCCGACCGCGATGACGCTGAACCAGCTGCTGAACCTGTCGACCGACTACATGTTCACAGCCGGCAGCTGCGGCGGTGGTTCGCCGCGTTTCCAGATCAACATCGACGGCTTCAACATCCAGGTCTATATCGGCCCGTCGCCGAACTACACGGGATGCCTTCCGAACGTGTGGGGCAACACCGGCGACCTGCTCGAGGCGACGCTCTTCGTTGACACGAGCCAGCTGCCGGGCGGCACGTTCTACGACACCTGGGCCGCGGCGCTCCTCAAGTACGGCACGCACGCGGTGACGGGCATCCAGCTCGTGGCGGATGGCGGATGGGCTGTTGGCGGTACGCAGACCGTCCAGGTGGACAACGTCGTGATCAACACCACGACGTACACGTTTGAGGAAGAGGTCGTCCCGAGCGACAAGGAGAAGTGCAAGAAGGGCGGCTGGAAGGACTTCACGTCATCGCCCGGACCGTTCAACAACCAGGGCGACTGCGTGAGCTACTTCGCCACGGGCGGTAGGAACAAGGCCAGCGACTGAGCCCGAGAGCGAAATGGATGAAGGGAGCCTCCGGGAGACCGGAGGCTTCTTTCTAGTGGAAGCTCTTCTCGCCGGCGCGGATCGGCACCGTCAGCCAGTTCTCGGCCGGCGGCAGCGGACAGCGCCAGTCGTCGTTGTACGCGCAGTACGGGTTGTACGCGCGGTTGAAGTCGAGCAGGTAGCGGCCCCCATCGAGCGACTCCGCCTCGAGGTAGCGGCCCGCGCCGTAGGTCTCCTTGCCGCTGGTCGCGTCGCGGAACGGGATGAAGAGGTCGTCGCCCTGCTGGAAAGCGACCAGCGTCGCCTCGGTGCCGTCGACCGTGAAGCGGACGGTGCCGGCGCGCTGGAGGTGATCGGTGGTTCCGTCGCTCATCTCGACCTCCTCGACGGCGCGGGCGGGGCCGTCCACCGTGACCTCGAAACGGAAGGCCGGGTCGGCGTCGAAGTACCGTAGCCCGTCGAAATGCTGTCGCTGCGTCACGGTGAGCGGGGAGTCGTGCGCCTTGCCGAAGTAGTCGTCCTTCGCGCGGCGCATTTCCAGCAGGTCCATTGACAGAGGAACGCACCGCGTCGGCGCGCAATTCCCTCCTGCTGCTGGCGCTCGCGATGGTGCTGGCGATGACGACGTGGTTCTCGGCGGCCGCGGTCCTTCCGCAGCTGCGCGCGGCGTGGTCGCTGTCGAGCGGCGAGTCCGCGTGGCTCACGATCGCGGTGCAGCTCGGCTTCGTGACCGGCGCGCTGATGTCCGCGATCACCAACCTCTCCGATCGCTACTCGGCGCGGCACGTCTTCTTCGTGTCCACGCTTGGCGCGGCGGCGGCGAATGCGCTCGTGGCCGCGACCGGCGGCGTCGCGCTGGCCATCCCCTTGCGATTCCTCACCGGCGTGTGCGTCGCGGGCATCTACCCGCCTGCGCTGAAGGTAATGGCGACGCACTTCCGTGTGGGCCGCGGCGTCGCGCTCGGCGTGATGATCGGAGGCCTCACCGTCGGCTCGGCGATGCCGCATCTGGTGAACGGACTCGGCGGCCTCGACTGGCGTCTCGTCGTGCTCGCGTCGTCGGTGATGACGGTGATCGGCGGCGTCATCGCGCTCGTCTTCGTTCACGACGGTCCGTATCCGTTCCCGCGCGGATCGTTCGAGCCACGCTTCATCGTGCGCGCGTTCCGCGATCCTGCGGTGCGGCTCGCGAATCTCGGCTACTTCGGACACATGTGGGAGCTGTACGCGATGTGGTCGTGGTTCGCGGTGTATCTCGGCGAGAGCCTGCGCGTCGCCGGCGTGGCTGACGCCGCCTCGCTCGCGTCGGTCGGCACGTTCGCCGTCGTCGGCGCCGGCGCGGTCGGCTGCTACGCCGGCGGCGTGCTCGGTGATCGCTGGGGTCGGACGCGCACGACCGCGCTCGCGATGGCCGCGTCGGGCACGTGCGCCGCTCTTGCCGGCGCGGTGTTCGGCGCCGCGCCCGCGCTGGTGATCGCGCTCGGGATCGTGTGGGGGATCGCGGTGGTCGCCGACTCGGCGCAGTTCTCGACGATGGTGACCGAGCTGTCGGATCAGTCGTACGTTGGGACGGCGCTCACCGTGCAAATGGCGGTCGGCTTCCTGCTCACGGTCGCGACGATCTGGATCGTTCCGCTGGTTCGCGACGCGCTCGGCTGGAACTGGGCGTTCCTCGTGCTGGTTCCCGGCCCCGCGCTCGGCGTGCTCGCGATGCTGCGCCTGCGCGCGCGACCCGAGGCCGCGCTCATCGCAGGAGGGCGTGGCTAAGAGCAAAGTATGCGTCCCTCGCGCAGGAGTACGACGACTTCGCCGTCCGCGACGAGCTTTCCATCCTCTCGTGTGATCCGCGCCGCCAGCGTGATCACGGGCTTGTCCGGCCGAACCTTCGTCACCTCGAGCTCGCCGGTGATCGTCTGGCCCGGATAGACCGCGTCGAGGTAGCGCACGCGCTGCTCGAGATAGATCGCGCCGGGTCCTGGGAGGTCCATGCCGAGCAGCGTGCTGAGGATCGAGCTCGTCAGCATGCCGTGCGCGATCCGTCCGTCGAAGCCGATGCTGCGCGCGAACGCGTCGTCGAAGTGCAGGGGGTTCCGGTCGCCCGTGAGCTCGGCGAACGTTTCGATCTGCTCGGGCGTGATCGTCATCGTGCGGCGCGCCGTGTCGCCGACCTTCGGAACGCGCATCAGTCCCTCGGCCGCATGACGTAGACGACGCACTCGCCCTCGAGCGCGACGACCCCGTCCTGACGCGTGACCCGCACCGAGACGTTGTAGATCGGCTTGTCCTCCCGTGCCGCGGTGACCTCGAGCTCGCCGGTGATCGTGTCGCCCGGATGCACCGGGGCCGTGTACCGGAGACGCTGCTCCATGAACACGCTGCCCGGCCCGGGCAGGTCCTCGGCGACGAGCGCGTTAAGGATCGCGGTCGTCACGCCACCGTGCACGACGCGGCGGCCGAACTTCGTGCGCCGCGCGAAGTCGTCGTCGAAGTGGAGCGGGTTGCGGTCGCCGGAGAGGCGCGCGAAGAGGTCGATGTGCTCGTCGGTCACGAGCATCGAGCGGCGCGCCGTGTCGCCCGCCTTTGGCACGCGCACGCGCAGAGCCTAGCGAGGCCCGCCTGACGCGGCACCGCACTTGCGGCAACGCGCCACGGAGGTGCGCCATGGAAGACCAAGTGCTCGACGGCCTGCAGGTTGCGATCCTCGCGACCGACGGCGTCGAGGAGATCGAGCTGACCGATCCCCGCGAGGCGCTCGAGCGTGCCGGCGCGCGCACGATGCTGCTGGCCCCGAAAGCGGGGGAGATCCAGGCGATGAAGCACGCCGAGAAGGCGGGCACCTACCGGGTCGACATGACGATCGACAAGGCGCATCCCGAGGAGTTCGATGCGGTCATGCTCCCCGGCGGCACCTACAACGCCGACAAGCTGCGCGTCGACAAGGCCGCGCAGGACTTCGTCCGCCGGATGGACGAGGCCCGCAAGCCGATCGCGGCGATCTGTCACGCGCCGTGGCTGCTCGTCTCCGCGGGCATCGCGAAGCTACGCCGACTCACCAGCTACCACACGATCCAGGACGACATACGCAACGCCGGCGGCATGTGGGAGGACCGCGAGGTCGTCGTCGACGGCAACTGGGTGACGAGCCGCGCGCCGAAGGATCTGCCGGCGTTCGATAGCGAGATGCTCGCCCTCTTCGCGAAGGAGCGAGCGAAGGCGCAGGAGCGCGCGAAGGCCGAGGAGCGCGCCGCGACCTAGCGGAGCAGTCGCATGCGCAGCGAGGCTTGGCTCAGCCGCCGCACGGCGCGACGTTGCGCCAGTTCAGCACGATGTCGTTCACCTGCTGCGTGCCGGTCGTGCCATAGACGAGCGTAAGCTGCCGGTTCGCGATCTCGCCGCAGGATGCGTCCTTCTCGACGTGGTCCCAGTCGCCGAGCGTGTACTTGTACTCGAGCTGCGTCGTCTCCTTGCCGGTGAGCGTGATCCGCCAGTGCGTCGCGTCGAGGCGCGTCAGCGCCGTCGCGCCGGGATCCCAGTCCGGAAGCCCGCCATCGAGCCGGCTCAGGGTCCCCGCGATGTGGACGCTCCGTCCGGTCGCATCGGTCGTCGCGGGCACGGTCACCGTGAAGGTGATGCTCACGGTCCGCAGCGCCGCCGTGGCGCTCACCTCGGACGAGTCCGGCGAGCGGTTGAATGAGGTATCGACCGAGCGCACGACGTAGTAG
>JBKPCZ010000222.1:0-25952 GCA_046727665.1 Chloroflexota bacterium | reverse complement strand
CGGCGACCAGAGCACCTCGGCGAGCGCGCAGAGGCGCGGCCAGGCCATGTACTCCATGCGCTGCGGGTCGGGCATGTACTCGGTCCAGAGCTGTCCCTGCGCGCCGAGAACGTGCTTCGCCTCGTCGGCGCTCAGCTCCTTCGGCACGGGCTCGTACGCGTACACGTCCGCGAGCGTGTTGAGCCCGCGGATCGGCAGCACCTGATCCTCGGCCTGATCGTGATCGAAGTAGGTCGGCTTCTCGGGCGCCATGAGGACGTCGTGCCCGGCCTTGGCCGCGGCGACGCCGCCGCTCTCACCCCGCCAGCTCATCACCGTCGCGCCCGGCGCGAGCCCGCCCTCGAGGATCTCGTCCCAGCCGATGAGCCGGCGGCCGCGCTTCGCCAGCCATGTATCGATGCGCGTGATGAACCAGCTCTGCAGCTGCTCCTCGTTCTCGAGCCCCAGCTCCTTCATGCGCGCCTGAGCGGCGGCGCTCTCCTTCCATTCGCGCTTCGGGACCTCGTCGCCGCCGATGTGGATGAACTTCGACGGAAACAGCGCGAGCACCTCGTCGAGCACGTTCTCGACGAAGGTGAGGGCGTTCTCGCCCACGCCGAAGACGTGATCGCTGATGCCCCAGTACGTCTGGACCTCGTGCTGCGTCGGCGTGTTGCCGAGCTCCGGATACGCCGCGATCGCGGCCAGCGCGTGTCCGGGCATCTCGATCTCGGGGACAACGGTGATCCCGCGATCCATCGCGTACGCGACGACCTCGCGCACGTCGTCCTGGGTGTAGAAGCCACCGTGCGGCAGCCCCGCGAACTTGCGCTGCGATGGCTCGCGGGTGCGCGGCGCGACCATGCTGTCCTTCCGCCACGCGCCGACCTCGGTGAGCTTCGGGTATCGCTTGATCTCGATGCGCCAGCCCTGGTCCTCGGTGAGATGCCAGTGGAAGACGTTGAGCTTGTGCAGCGCGAGCAGATCGATGTGCTTGAGGACGGTCGCCTTCGGCATGAAGTGTCGTCCGACATCGAGATGGCTCCCGCGCCACGAGAAGCGCGGCGCATCCTCGATCTCCACTCCGGGCACGTCCCACGACCCTCCCGAAACGGCCGCGCGACGGAAGATCGCCGGTGGCAGCAGCTGACGAAGCGTCTGCGTGCCGTGCATCACTCCCGCCGGTCGCGCCGCGGCGATCGCGACCGCATCCGCCGACGCCGCGAGCCGGTAGCCTTCGTCACCGAGCCCCGCGAGACCTGCGTCGAGGCCGAGCGTGATGTGCGGCCCGCTGGCGCGAGACACGACGGGCAGCGGGAGACCCGTGGCGGGCCGCAGCTCATCGCGCAAACGCTCCGCGATGGCGCGCAGCGCGTCGGGTGCTTCGATCTGCGTCGACGCGGTCAGCGCGAACGTGCCCGCGCGGGACGTGACCTTGGCCGGCATCGGGATCAGCGGAAGGGTCGGCGTGCTCATGCGCGGCATCCTATCGGCCTCGCTACGCTGGTGTGCCAGTGGCGAAGAGACGTTTCACCATCAGCACCGTCCTGCCCGGATACGCCGCGCCGAGCAACGAATGGCGTCGCCGTGTCCATGCAGCCGTGCTCGAAGCGCAGACGAGTCGCGGCGTCGGCTATCGCGACGGCGATCCGCTCGAGCTGCGCATCGCGCTCTTCCTCGGCAATCGCCCGCTGGACATCCACGAGATCGATGAGCGCGTGAAGGACGTCATCGACGCGCTCGGCGGTCACATCGCGGGACCGCGAAGTCGCCGGCGCATCGCACCGATCGTTCCGACGCCGGAGCAGATCCGGCGCATCGTCCTCGAGAAGGTCTCGTACTGGTCCCAGCGCGGACGGCCGTTCGGCCAGCTCACGATCGCCCGTTACCGACGCCGCCGCGCGTGAAGCTCGGCACCGGCGCGCTCGTCTGGGGTGGCTTCGACGGGCCGCAGGCCCCGGGTCCATTCATCGACGCGATCCGCCAGGGCGCGCTCGGCGGCGTTCTGCTCTTCGCGTTCCGCGGCAACATCAAGTCCAAGGTCCAGCTGCGCGCGATGCTGCGCGAGATCCAGGATGCCGCGCGCCGCGGCGGGCTGCCCCCGGTGCCCGTCGCCGTCGACCAAGAGGGCGGCACCGTCATCCGCATCGGGTACCGCGCGACGTTCCCCAGCGCGATGGCGATCGGCGCGACCGGGAACCCGGCGTACGCGGAGCGTGCCGCGCGCGCCGTCGGCGAAGGCCTGCGCGCCGATGGCATCGCGGTGAACCATGCGCCGGTCTGCGACGTGAACTCCGACCCGCGCAATCCGGTCATCGGCACGCGCGCGTTCGGCGACGACGCAGAGCGCGTCGCGCAGTTCGCGGCCGCGTGGGTGCGCGGCAGCGAAGGCGTCGGTGTCGCGACCACGCCGAAGCACTTCCCGGGTCACGGCCACACGTCGCAGGACTCGCATCTGGTGCGGCCGGAAGCGAACGTCGACCGCGCCACACTGGAGAGCCGCGAGCTCGTGCCCTTTCGAGCCGCGTTCGCGGCGGGCGCGAGCGGCGCGATGACGGCGCACGTGCGGTACCCCGCGCTCGATCCGAAGGACGGGGCGACGGTCTCGCGTCCGATCCTCACCGATCTCCTTCGGGGCGAGCTCGGCTTCACCGGTCTCGCGGTGACGGACTCGCTCGACATGAAGGGGATCACCGACGTCGAATCACCCGATCAGATCGTGACGCGCGCGATCGCGGCCGGCGTCGATGCGGCGATGGTCACGACCGGCATCGACCGCCAGCTCGCGGCCGCCGGCTGGATCGACGCCGGCGTCGGGGCGGCGCGCGTGCGCGAGGCGCTGGAGCGCACGTCGTCGTTCCGGCGGCGATTCGCGATCGGGGTGCCCGAGGACGACATCGACGATGCGCCCGCGCGCGGTCTCGCCGCCGAGATCGCGGAGCGCGCCGTGACGCGCCACGGTCCGCCGCTCCCGGCGCTGGACCGGGTGCGCGTGGTCACGTTCGGGTCGGCGCGCCAGTCATTCGTCGAAGAGACCGCCGATCCCGTCGGGGCGCTCGAGCGCGCGCTGCGGCAGCGCTTCGGGGATCGTCTCACCTTCGGGCGCGAGGGCCGCGAGCCCGATGGGGAGGGCACGCTCGTCGTGTGCACCTCGAACGCGGCCTTCCAGCCCGAGCAGGCCGCACGCGCCCGCGAGCTTCTCGCGCGCGGCGGAGTGCTCTGCGCGATCCGCAGCCCGTACGACGCGACGCTCGTCCCGAACACGCCGGCACTTCTGACGTACAGCGACGTCCCGCCGTCGCTCGACGCTCTCGCCGCGGTGCTCGCGGGTGAGCGTCCAGCCCTCGGACGGCCGCCGGTCCGACTATGAACCGGCGCAGATTCCTCGGCGCCGCGGCCGCGACGCTCGCGGCCTGCACCGCACCACCGGTGCCGGAGCCGTCGCGCATCGCGAAGATCCTCGCGTCGCTGAGCCTCGATCAGCGCGCCGGGCAGACGATGGCGATCGCGTTCCACGGCGCATCGATCACGAGCGCGGTCGAGGAGATGATCCGGGTGCGCGGCGTCGGCGGCCTGGTCCTGCGCGCGGAGAACGCGCCCGATGCCGCGGCGCTCGCGCGGATCTGCGCGGACCTGCAGCGCATCGCCGCCGAGGCGAAGATCCCGCCGCTCTTCCTCGCCCTCGATCAGGAGGGCGGCTCGATCGCGCGCATCGGTAGCGGCATGACCGTCTTCCCGAGCCAGATGGCGCTCGCGGCCACACCCGACCCGGTCGCCGCGGTCCAGCGGGCCGCCACGATCACCGCCGACGAGCTGCGCGCGAGCGGAGTGAACTGGAACTTCGCGCCGGTCGCCGACGTGAACAACGAGCCGCTGAATCCGATCATCGGCAACCGCTCGTACGGGTCGGATCCGCAGCGCGTCTCCACGCTCGCCAGCGCGGCGATCCGCGCGTATACCGCGGCGGGCTTCCTGTGCTGCGCGAAGCACTTCCCCGGTCACGGTGCCGCCACCGTCGACTCGCACGTGGGTCTTCCGATCATCGACGTCGACCGCGCGCGTCTCGACCGCATCGAGCTCCCGCCCTTCCGCGCGGCGATCGCGGCCGGCGTGCCCGCGATCATGCTCGCGCATCTCATCGTGCCCGCGCTCGATCCCACACCGTCGCTTCCGGCGTCGCTGTCGCGACGCGTCGCGACCGACCTGCTGCGCCGCGAGCTCGGTTTCGCGGGGATCGCGGTGACCGACGACCTCGAGATGGGCGCGCTCGCGACGATCGGCGAGGCCGCGGCGGGCGAGCGCGCGCTCGAGGCGGGTGCGGACTTCGTGCTGTTCCGCTTCGACGAGGCGGCGCAGCGCGATGGTCATCGCCTCATCTCGACGGCGATCCTGAACGTATCGCTGCCGGGCCTCGACGCCAGCCTGACGCGCCTCCTCGACGCGAAGCAGCGCTTCGGCATCCTCGATCCGGCCACGCCGCGCACGCCGGATCTCGCCACGCATGCGGCCGCGGCGCTCGACATCGCGCGGTCCAGCATCACGCTGCTGCACAACGACGGACGGGCGTTGCCGCTGCGCGGCCGCGTCTACGCGATCACGACGACGACCGCGGACCTCACGCCGCTCCCGGGCGACAGCGATCTCGCCACCGAGCTCGAGCGCGCGCGAGCCGACGTCGTGGGTCGCAAGTTCGGCACGAACATCAGCGAGTCGGTCATCGCCACCGCGCTGAACGAGGCGAGGCAGGCCGACGTCGTCGTCGTCGGTGTGGCCGACGTCGGCATCAACGACGACCAGCTGAAGCTCGTCACACGCCTCGCCGCGGCGAAGCCGACCGTGCTGGTCTCGCTGCGCGGGCCATACGACGTGCGCTTCGCTCCGAACGTCGCGGCGTGCCTGTGTGCCTATGACGGCAGATCGCCATCGCTTCGCGGGGCGATCGAGACCCTGACCGGCACGCGGAAGCCGGTCGGGTCGCTGCCGGTCGCGGTGAGCGACCGCTACCCGCTCGGCGCCGGGATGCGCGATTTCGCGTGAGCGATCTCGCCGCGCCCGCGCGTCCGATCGTCGATGCCGCGATCGGCTCGCTCTGCACCGCGTGCGTCGTACGCGTGGAACGACGCGGCGAGATGGACGTGTTCGCCGCCGGCACGATGTGCCCCGATACGCGCGCGGGGCCCGACGCGCCGTGCACCGTCGACTCCCTGTTCGACCTCGCGTCGCTCACGAAGCTCGCGACGACCGCCCTCACGCTGTCGCTCGTGCGCGAGAAGGTCGTCGCGCTCGACACCCCTTTCCGCGATCTCGTACCCGACTTCCGCGGCGGGCGAAAGGACGACGTCACGCTCAGGCACGTGCTCACCCACACCGCGGGGTTGAAGTGGTGGCTCCCGCTCTGGAAGGAGGTCCACACGCTCGAGGAGGCGGTGTGGCGCGCCGCCCAGGAGCCGCTGGCGCAGGACGTTGGAACATTCACCTACAGCGATCTCGGCTACATCATGCTCACGCAGGGCCTTGCGACCGCCGGTGAGCGACCCTTCGCGGATCTCGTCCGCGAGCGCGTGCTGGGCCCGATCGAGGCGCTCGACGCCGACTTCGGTCCACGCCTGTCGGAGCGCTGCGTCGCGACGGAGGAAGACACGGAGTGGCGCGAGCGACGGCTGCGCGGCGAGGTGCACGATGAGAACGCGTTCGCCGTCGGCGGGACCTCGGGGCACGCGGGGCTCTTCGGCACGGCGGCGGACGTCGCGGCGATCGCGCGCGTGTTCCGCGACGGCGCCGTCATCGGCAACGACCTCGCCGCGCTGGCGCGCACCGAGCACGTGAAGGAGGACAACGTGCGGCGCGGGCTCGGCCTCGCCCTTCGCGCACCGGACGGTCCGATGGTGGGCCGCCACTTCAGCCTGGACGCCTACGGGCACACCGGCTTCACCGGCACGTCACTGTGGATCGACCCCCGGCTCGACCTCACCGTCGTCATCCTCGCGAACCGCGTGTACTTCGGTCGCGGCAACGACGACGCGACGTACCGCTTCCGGATGGCGGTGCACGAAGCGGTATCCGCAGCATTCGCGTGAGAATCGACGGGTGATAGCGGTCGGGATGATGTCCGGCACCTCCGGTGACGGCATCAACCTGGCCGCGATCGAGATCGAACCGGGGGCCCGACCGGACGTACGCATCCTCGCGACGGGCGAGAGGGCATACCCGCCGGCGCTGCGCGACGCGGTGCTCCGCGCCGGCGCGGATGTCCCGTTCGCTCTCTCCGACATCGCGCGTCTTCACGGCCAGCTCGGAGACGCCTACGCCGCGGCGGCCACATCCTTCATCTCCACGCTCGCGCGGCGGCCGGACGTGATCGCACTGCACGGCCAGACGGTCGCCCATCTTCCCGCGGAGCACACGACGCTCCAGCTCGGCGACGCGTCGCGCGTCGCGCGGGCGACGGGACTGCCGACGGTGAGCGACTTCCGCGGCGCGGACATGGCGGCCGGCGGCGAGGGTGCGCCGCTCGTGCCGTTCGGCGACCACGTTCTCTTCGCATCGCGCGCGCCGATCGCGGTGCTCAATCTCGGTGGCATCGCCAACCTCACGCTGATCCCAACGGCGTCCGCCGACGACGTGATTGCGTTCGACACGGGTCCGGCGAACATGCCCAGCGACGCGATCATCGCGCCGTCGGGCGAGACGTTCGACCGCGACGGGCGCCGCGCGCGCGCCGGTCGCGTGAACGAGCGCGCGCTCGAGGCGACGCTGGCGCACCCGTACTTCGCGCGTCGCGCGCCGAAGAGCACCGGCCGCGAGGAATTCGGCAGGCCGTTCGCGACGCAGGTCCTGGAACGCGTCACCTCCGACGGCGGATCGCTCGACGACGCGCTCGCGACGGTGCTGGCCGTGACGACGCGCACCATCGCGGACGCACTCGCGCGCGAGACGCCGCGCGGTGTCACCTGGAGCGTGCTCGCGGTCGCGGGTGGAGGCGCACGCAACGCGACGCTCATGGAGTCGCTCGCCCGCGCCGTCGCGCCGCTGCGCGTCGTCAAGACCGATGAGCTCGGTGTGCCATCGCACGCGCGCGAGGCGATCGCCTTCGCGATCATGGGCGCGTACCGCATGCGCGACCTGCCGAACGTGCTGCCGAGCGCGACCGGCGCGCGTCAGGCCGTGCGCGGCGGCGCGGTGCATCTGCCATGAGCGACATCGTCGTCGGCATCGATGCTGGCGCGTCGAAGACGCGCGCCTTCGCGGTCGATCGCGCGGGAACGGTCGTCGGGCGCGGCGCGGGAGGCGGCGGCAACCTGCTCACGTCACCGGATCCGCAGGGCGCGATCGCCGCGGCGCTCGCGGAGGCGCTCGGGGGACGCGCCGCCGACGCGATCGTGCTGTCGTGCGCGGGCGGGGACCGCGACACCGAGCGCTCGCGCGGCCACGAGATCCTCGCGCGCTTCGCGCCGCCTGGCGCGAAGCTGCTGGTGACGCACGACGCGATCGCCGCGCTCTACGCAGGGAACCCGACGGGCTGCGGTGTCGTGCTCATCGCCGGCACGGGCTCGATCGCCTACGGTCGCAACGAGGAAGGCGAGGAGGATCGCGCCGGCGGCTGGGGCTATCTCATCGGTGACGAAGGCTCGGCGGTGTGGTGCGGCCTCGAGGCGCTCCGGGCGGTGTCCCACGCGGCCGACGGCCGCGGCGCCCCCACGCGCATGACCGCGCTGCTGTACCAGCAGCTCGGCGTCGGCCAGTTCAGCGACGTCCTGCCGCTCCTGTACGGACGCCCGCATCCCGCACCCGCGATCGGAGCCGCGACGCGCGCGCTCGCGAGCGCATCGGCCGAGGGCGACGCGATCGCCAACGCGATCCTGCAGCGTGGCGCGAACGCGCTCGCGCGCGCGGCGACGGTCGTCGCGCTCACGCTCGGCCTGCCGGCGGGCCCCGTCTATCTCGCGGGCGGGGCGTTCGAGAACCTGTCGCTCCTGCAGCGACTCGTGCAGCTCGACCTCCTCGGCATGCTTCCGCAGGCGGCGGTCGAGCCCGTTCGCCAGGAGCCGGCCATGGGCGCGGCGCGTCTCGCGGCGGCGCTCGCGTGGAGCGCGACATGACCGACGTGCGCTGGAGCGCGACATGAGCAGCCTGCGCTGGAGTGTGACGTGAGCGAGCGACGGCGGACCGAGGCGCGCAACCCCAAGGCTCGCGGGCTCGACTCCTTCACGACGCGCCAGATCCTCGAGCTCCTGAACGACGAGGATGCGACGGTGCCCGCCGCGGTGCGCCCGGCACTGCCGGCGATCGATCGCGCCGTCGACGAGATCGCGGCGGCGTTCGGCGCGGGGCATCGACTGCGCTACATCGGCGCGGGCACCAGCGGACGCCTCGGCGTGCTTGACGCGAGCGAGGCGCCACCCACGTTCGGCGTCGATGAGGATCTCGTGAGCGGGATCATCGCCGGGGGCGACGCCGCCCTCCGCCATTCGATCGAGGGGGCTGAGGACGATTCGAGCGCCGGCGCCCGGGCGGCGCGCGATCACGTCCGCGAGGGCGATGTTCTCGTCGGCATCTCCGCGAGCGGACGAGCGAAGTACGTGACGGCGGCGATGGTGATGGCGCGCGAGATCGGCGCGCGCACCGTGGCGCTCACCTGCGACGCCTCGTCGCCGCTCGCGAAGGACGCCGACATTACGATCGCGGTCGACGTCGGGCCGGAGGTCCTTGCCGGCTCGAGCCGTCTCAAGGCCGGCACCGCGACGAAGCTCGTGCTCAACATGCTGTCGACCGCGGCGATGATCCGTTCCGGCCGCACGCGCGGCGACCTCATGATCGACCTGCGCCCGACCAACGCGAAGCTGCGCGAGCGCGCGGTCCGCATGGTCCGGGACGAGACCGGCCTCGGCGAGGAGGAGGCGCGGGCCCGTCTCGAGGCGGCCGGCTGGAGCGTGCGCAAGGCGCTCGAGCGTTGAAGCTCATCGTCAACGCCGATGACTTCGGCTACTTCCGGAGCGTCTCCGACGGGATCATGCGCGCGCACCACGACGGCATCGTGACCGCGACCACGCTGCTCGTCGCCGCTCCTGACAGCGAGCGCGCGTCTCGACTCGCGCGCTCCGCGCCGAAACTCGACGTCGGCGTCCATCTGAACCTCACTCTTGATCGGCCTTTGAATGACTTCTCACGCCGCCGGACGCTCGTCGATGAAAGTGGACGGTTCTTCCGCCCAAGTGAGCTCCTCAAGCGGGACATCGACCGCAACGAAGCGCTCGACGAATTCCGCGCGCAATTCGACCGGGCACGCGAGCTCATCGGCCGCGAGCCGTCGCACGTGGATACGCATCACTGGGTGCACGACCATCCGGCGCTCGAGTGGGCGATCGGCGAGCTCGCCCGCGAGACCGGCGCGGCGGCGCGCATCCACTCCGACGAGCAGCGCGACCGGTTGCGCGCTCGGGGCGTGCGCACTCCGGACCACTTCGCGCGCGAGTTCCAGTACGAGGGAAAGGTCGACGTCGAGCCGCTGCTCGAGCTCCTGGGCCGCCTCGCGAAGCGTGACGGCCTCACCGAGCTCATGTGCCATCCGGGAGAGACCGATGAGAGCCTGGTGAAGAAGTCGGGCTACGCGCGCGAGCGCGCGACCGAGCTCGCCACGCTCACCGATCCGCGCGTTCGAGCCAAGGTGGAGGATCTGGGCATCACGCTCGCGACGTTCGCCGACGTATGAGGAAAGCTATGTGGGTCGTGCGCGATCGCATCACGACCGCGAAGGCGATCGACGAGCTCCTCGCGGACGCCACGACGCGCGGCATCTTCGACCTGGTCGTGCAGGTCCGCGGTCGCGGCGACGCGTACTACCGCTCGGAGATCGAGCCGCGGGCGCTCGCCCTGGCCGGCAGCGACCTCGATCCGCTGGCGCACCTCATCCGCTTCGGCGCCGCCGTCGGCGTCAGGATCCACGCCTGGGGCAACGTGTTCTTCGTCTGGTCCGACAAGGATGGCGCCCTGCCCACGGCGGCGACGCACGTCGTGAACCGTCATCCCGACTGGCTGCTCCGGCCGGGGGGCGTGAAGTACCTCGATCCCGTCGGCGGCAGCGACTGGGAGGGCATCTACATCGACCCGGCGAACGCCGCGGCGCGCGAGCACACGCTCGCGGTCTTCACCGACATCGTCTCGCGCTACCGGATCGAGGGGTTCCACTACGACTACGTCCGGTACCCGCAGGTGACGTACGCAACGAGCGCGAATGACCACGAGCACGTCACCACGCTCGTGCGAGAGGGAGCTGCTCGGCTCCGTCACGCGCGACCGGGCGTCGTGATCTCGGCCTCGGTCTTCCCCGATCCGGATGTCGCTCAGGGTCGCGTGTTGCAGCACTGGCCCGAGTGGGCCGCGGAGGGTCTGGTCGATCTTCTGTGCCCGATGGCGTACCGCCGCGACACGTCAGAGGTCGAGCGCGTGCTCTCGCTCGCGCGCGCGGCCGCGCCGCGGACCGAGATGTGGGGTGGTCTCATGGCCTACAAAGGCGAACCGCGGCTGCTCCGCGATCAGGTGCACGCCGCGGCGCGCGCGGGCTGCGAGGGCGCGATCCTGTTCGCGTACGACCCCGATTCACCCGATCTTCTGGACGTTTTCGCCCACGCCTAGCGGCAGCGTTACTCTCTTGTCCCCGTGCCGAACGAACCGACACCAACACCGGTCGCAGCGCCTCCGCCCGAGGAGCCGCGCCGCCCCGACCCGCTCGCCGCGGCGGTGGCCGAGGGTGTCGTGCGCCTGCGACGCGAGGCCGGACTTTCCGAGCGCGCCGCGGCGCGCAAGCTCGGCACGTCACAGACGCAGCTGCGCCGCATGGAGGATCCGCGATACCTCCCGTCGCTCCGCTCGCTCCAGCGCGTCGCGCTGGCGTACGGCTACAAGCTGAGCGTCGCGTTCGAGCGCGAGGACGCGCAGCCGGCCAAGCGCGCTGCGCCGGCGAAGGAGACCAAGCCCAGGCGCGCCGCCGCGTCTCGAACGTCTAGAGGGTCCGCGTCACCTTCGAAAGGCCGGCGGGCTTCTCCGGGTCGCGGCCGTGGCGGCGCGCGACGTGCGCCGCGACGTGCTGGGCCGCGACGACGAGCGCGATCGGGCTGAGCAGCTCGCCCACCCTGCGTCCCAGGAGCACCGCGTCGTCCACGTTCTCCGCCAGCGTCTCGTCATCGGTGATCGCGTAGACCCGGGCGCCCCGACGCCGCATCGGGCCGGCGAGGGAGCGTGTCTCGCGCTCGGTCTCACCCCGCGCCGCGAGCAGCAGCACCGGCGTGCCGCGCTCGAGGAGGGCCCGGGGACCGTGCGCGAAGTCGGCGCTCGAGTACGGCTCGGCCCAGACGCGCGCGAGCTCCTTGATCTTGAGTGCCGTCTCGAGCGCAGCGGCGTAGACGTAGCCGCGGCCCAGCACGACCAGGGCGCGGGCCGACCCGATCTTGCGGCCGATCCGCGCCGCATCCGGCTCGCTGTCGACCGCTTCGCGCACCGCCTCGGGCAATGGCGCGAGGTCCAGGGGCCGGCCGGCGGCGGCACCCGCGAGCATCGCGAGCGCCACGCACGAGGTCGTGTAGGTCTTCGTCGCCGCGATCGCACGCTCCGGTCCGCAGCGGAGCTCGAAAACGTGCTCGGCGGCGCGGCCCAGCGCGGAGGATCCGCGGTTCGTGATCGCGATCGTGAGCGCACCGTCGCGCCGCGCGGCGGCGATGACCGCCGACACGTCGGGCGCCGCTCCGGACTGCGAGATGCCGATGACCGCCCCACCGGCGTAGCGCGGCGGCGTGCCGTAGCGCGTCACGAGTGACGGCGCGGCCGATGCGGTGACGATGCGGGCGAGACCTTCGAACAGGTACTTCCCGTACGTCGCGGCGTTATCCGAGGAACCGCGCGCGGCCATGGTGAGGTGCTGCGCGCGTGCGAGCAGCATGCCGAGGCGCCGCGCGTCCGCTGCACCCTCGGCGATGAGCCGTGCCACGGCCTCCGGCTGCTCGGCGATCTCCGAACGAAGCGACATAGCAGCGATGATGCACGCGCGCGCTCATCGGCGCGCTCACGAATCCGATCCGTCCCGCGACGACCCGAGCAGAGTGATCCAGCAGCGAGTCGTAACGTGTACGCGTGAGGTCGTGGCGCGTCATTGCATCCCTCGCTGTGTTCATAGCGTCATGTAGCCCGCCTACGTCGGCGGCACCGTCACCCGGGCCGTCGGCGACCTTCGCTCTCGTGAGTCCCAGCACGACGCCCACCACGGCGGCGACGAGGCGAACGACATTCGCCGCTGTCTGCGGCACGATCAGCGACTGGATCGGCGACACGGCACAGAGCAGCGGATCCTTCGTCCTCGATTCCGCCGGACGGGCTCCCATCCACGTCACGATCCCCATTGGGCGACTCGGTGGTGGGGCGGCGGCCAACTACGTATGCGTGGAGGTCCTCGCGGGATCGCCATATCCGCTCTTCGACGGTTTCTTTCCTGCGAACACGCCAGGCTTCGTCGCCTCGGGGACGTTCCCGGCGACGGTCGCGTCGCCCGCGCCGACCGGGTTTGTGATCCCGCAGGCGTGCGCGTACGTCGCCCCGCCGGCGATCAGTCCGGATCGGACGGACTGGCTGATCGATTGCGGCGCCGCGAACAACGGCAACGCACGCGGAACCATCGGCGCGGCCCTGGAGCAGCAAGGATGGACCTCGTGCGGCATCGGCCTCGCGAGCGCGGCCTGGCGCAAGAGTGGCGTGATGCTCGCGGTCGCCGAGTCCACTCTTGCGCCCGGCGACTATCCGCGGCTCACGCAGTTCACCCGCCTTCTCTCACCCTGTCAGTGACCGCGAACGCGTGCCAACCGGCCCGGACGCGGTTCCGATGCACTCCTTGTGTCGTGAAAAGCCGCGAAATCTTCTTTGGAACGCGGGTTGCATAGCAGTCAAGCAGCCTCGTCGAAAGGAGGACAAAGACCAGTGGATCCCACCACTCTTGTCGTTTGGCTACTTGCAGGACTCATCGTTGGTTTCCTCGCGCGCGTGCTCGTGCCGGGCCCGGACCCGATGGGCTATCTCGGCACCATCGTGCTCGGCATCGTTGGCTCGCTCGTTGGCGGATTCCTCGCGAATCTGCTGTTCACCGGTCAGGCCATCGTCCAGCCCGCGGGCTGGCTCGGCTCGATCGTCGGCGCGGTGATCGCCCTGCTTGTGTACCGTCAGGCGCAGGGGCGCCGCATCGTCACCTAGCACTCGTCACGAAAGCGACCGATCAGGGAGGCCCGCGTCGAGCGGGCCTCCCGCCATTTCCAGCGGACGTAGCCCGGCGAAGAGATCGGTCTCGAGCGGGGGTCCGCCCGGCTCAGGGTACTCGCGGATGAACGTCTCCTCGGTGAAGATCTCGGGCGCCATCCGGCGCGCGCTCTCCCACATCGAGAGATCTGGCGCCTGCGTCTGGTGCGCCTCCATCGCGTGCACTTTCGCGTCGAGGACGTCGTGTATGTCCACGACCGCGCCGAGACGGTCACGGGTCCAGCGCTGCGGCTTCACCGCAAGCGTCCCGATGTACTGCGCGAACGCGGGCATGAGCGATGAGAGCCGATCGATGAGCTCCGCGCCGGCGACGAACCGATAACACCGCTTGGCGTGCCAGTGCCCGCCGAGCTCTGGTTCGTACCGCTGCACGCCGGCGAGCTCGATCGCCGTGAGCGCGCGCTCACCCGCCGCGATGTGATCCGGATGGCCGTAGCCGCCGTCGGGTCCCCAGATGATCACGACCTCGGGGCGCACCTCGCGCAGCCACCGCACGATGTCGCGGACGACCCAGTCCTCCTTGACACCGGCGAGGTCGCTGTCCGGGTACCGAAGGCAGGTGACGCTCGACAAGCCCATCCTCCGACCGGCCTCCGCCAGCTCGCGCGCGCGCGTCGGCCCGACGAGCTCACGCGGGACGAGCTTGTCGTCGACGCCGGCCCAGCCTTTCTCGCCCTCGGTCAGGCACAGGCTGTGGACCTCGATCCCCTGCCTTGCGTAGCGGATGAGCGTGCCGCCGGTGCCGAAGGTCTCGTCATCGGGATGCGCGAGCACGGTCGCGAGCCGCAGCGGCATCGGCGGGGACGATACCCGAGGATATGCTCGCGACGTGAGCGGTACCGCGCGGATCGTCGTCGTCGAGGACGATCCTTCGGTCGCGCAGCTGGTCACGCTGTACCTGCGCAACGCCGGATACATCGTCGAGCACGCGGCCAACGGCGAACGCGCACGCGCCCTCTTCGATGAGGTGAAGCCCGCTCTCGTCGTGCTCGATCTCGGTCTGCCCGACACGGACGGCGTCGATCTCTTCAGCGAGCTGCGCGGTCGCGCGGACACGCCGGTGATCGCGCTCACCGCGCGGGCCGAGGACACCCAGCGGATCGCGGGCCTCGACGCGGGTATGGATGATTACCTGGCGAAGCCGTTCAATCCGCGCGAGCTCGTGTCGCGCGTGCGCGCGATCCTCCGCCGCGCTTCAGGCATGCCCGGCGGCGGTCGCGTTCTGCGCGTGGGCAACGTGAGCGTGGACCCGGCGCGGCACGAGGTGCTCGTCGGAGAACGCGCGGTCGCCCTGCGCGCGAAGGAGTTCGAGCTCCTCGAGGCGTTCTGCCGGCAGCCCGGCATGGTGCTCACGCGGGACCGTCTGCTCGAGGACGTGTGGGGCTTCGCGTATCCCGGCGAGACGAGGACGGTCGACGTGCATGTGAAGCAGCTCCGCGACAAGCTCGCCGGCGCCGACGCGAAGATCGAGACCGTGTGGGGCGTCGGGTACAAGCTCGTCGGACCGACCGGCTGATGCTCCGCAGCGTCGCGGGACGCTTGTTCCTGTCGTATCTCGGCGTCGTCGCGGTCGGGCTGCTCGTCGCGGCCATCACGATCTCCGGCCTGTTCGTCCGCTATGAGAACGACGTGCTGCGTCTGCGTCTCCAGGAGCTGTCCGCACCGCTCCTCACCGCGATGCAGAACGGGCTGCGGAACGGTCAGCAGCCGCGTGAGGTCATCGACGCTCTGGCGGAGCAGGCCGGTTCCGCCGACGCGCGCCTGCTGGTGCTGGCGAACAACCGGCGCGTGCTCGTCGACAGCGAGAACGCGCTGGTGAATCAGACGCTGCCAGCGCCCGCACAGGGCAACTTCGGGATGTTCATCGATCGCGACGCCCAGTGGCTGTTCGTGCAGCAGGCGTTCCGGCCGGCCGCCGGGGGACTCAACCCGGCGATCATCGCCGTGGCGCGGCCGCGCGCGGCATTCGGAGACGCGCTGCGCGCGCTGCTGCCGTCGCTGCTGATCGCGGGCGTTGTCGCCGCGGGGCTGGCGCTCATCGTCGCGGGGCTGCTCTCGCGCACCATCACGCGACCGCTGCGCGAGCTCGCCGCCGGTGCGCGCCGCTTCGCGCACGGGGACTACCGCGCGCGCGTGCCGGTGGCCGGTCCGGTCGAGGTGGCCGCGCTCGGAGGCGCGTTCAACGAGATGGCGGGCGAGATCGAGCGAGCGCGCGACAGCGAGCAGGCGTTCCTCGCCGACATCTCGCACGAGCTGCGGACTCCGCTCACCTCGATCCAGGGCTTCGCGCAGGCGATCGCCGAGGGCGAGGCCGCCGGCGAGGCCGCGCCGCCCGCCGCGAGGATCATCCAGCGCGAGTCGCGCCGCCTCATCCGCATGGTCGAGGGGCTGCTCGAGGTCGCGAAGCTGCAAGCCGGCGGACCGGAGCTCGCGCGCGAGCGCGTGGAGGGCACCGCCCTGGTGACGAGCGCGGTCGCCGCGCTCGAGGTGCAGGCGCAGGAGGCCGGTGTGAGGCTGGAGGTCGTGACCGATGGGCTACCCGCGGTGCGGGGTGACCCGGACAAGCTCGCCCAGCTCTTCACCAATCTCATCGACAACGCGGTGAAGCACTCGCCCCGCGGCGCGGCGGTCACGGTGCGCGGCGCGCGCGAGGACGGCGAGGCAGTCGTGCGCGTACGTGACGCGGGGTCCGGTCTTCCGGGCGGGGCGCAGACGCGTCTGTTCCGGCGCTTCTTTCGCGGCGAGAACGCGCAGCGTGATGGCGCGGGCCTCGGGCTCGCGATCGCGCAGGCGATCGCGGTCGCGCACGGCGGTGCGATCACCGCCCGCAACGTGGACGAGGGCGGGGCGGAGTTCACGGTGCGCCTGCCCGCGGTCTGAAGCGTTCCGCCCTTCATTTGTTTAGTCCCCCTTGACAGGCGCGACCGACTTCTGCCCGCCAGGCGCCGCGCGCCCTGGCACGAAAGGGGGGCGATGTTCCGAACACGGCTTGTCTCGATCATGGTCGTCATGCTCACGCAGGTCTTTGGCATCACCGCAACAGCCGACGCACCGCTCCAGGAATGGGTCAGCCTCGACCGCGACGTTCGACTGGCGGGCGCGAGCGCGGTCTGCGGCTTCGAGGTGCGCGGTCGGTTCGAAGGCGACGCGCACTTCATCGTGTTCTATGACGAGAGCGGAGCGATCATCCGTGAGGTCGATACGTTCCCGGCCTTGAAGGTGACCGTGTATGCCCCGTCGACAGGAATGTCGTATACGTCCACGAAAGCAGCTGTGCTGATCCAGTACTACACGAATGGTGCGGCAATCGGCAGCGAAGTGACGGCGGTCGTGAACGGCCTCGCTGAACGCATCCCGGGCGTTGACCTGGATGCCGGACGGTTCGTCTACAGCGCGGTGGTAGCCAGCTACGACCCAGCTGGCGTCCCGATCATTCGGTTCGTCTCTGAGATCTCGTCGGTGGGTCCGGACCTGGAGACGACGCTCGGTGCCGCGCGCTGCGCCGGCGTGAGTTAGCTGCGAACGCGGCCCGGGCGACGATCATCGCCCGGGCCGCGCTCGATATCCTCGTTGGCTATGGCGCTCGGCGGCATCGTCCGAGGCAAGCGCACCTCGCTCCGAACACCCACGG
This sequence comes from Chloroflexota bacterium, assembly GCA_046727665.1. Classification (GTDB taxonomy): domain Bacteria; phylum Chloroflexota; class Limnocylindria; order P2-11E; family P2-11E; genus CF-39. The sequence continues at coordinate 9,049 of JBKPCZ010000222.1, read as the reverse complement.
AGGAGGACCTCGCGTCGTACTCGCGCTGGATGGCCGACCTGCGCGTGCGGCGCGCGGGCCGGATCTGGCACGAGCCAGCCATGCCCGCCACCTGGAAAGAGCGGCTCAAAGAGCAGGCGAAGGATCACCGGGTCGTCCTGTGGTCCATCGAGACCGAGGGCCGCCTGATCGGTCTAGCGCGCGCTCGTCTGGGCAGCATCGAGGGACCACCCGGCGCGTACCTCCAGCATTTCATCATCGATCCCGAGGAGTGGCGAAAGGGCTACGGCTGGGACGCGGCACTCGCCCTTCACCGCTACTTCTTCGACTACCTCGACCTCCAACGCGCCGGTACCGAGCTGCGCGCAGACAACGCCGCGGCGCTGCGGATCACCGAGAAGCTCGGGTACACCGAGTTCGCGCGCGGCCACGAGGCCTATTACCGCGACGGCGCGTACGTCGACGAGTCGTGGCTCCTGATCCAGCGCGCGACCTGGAATGAGCGCTGGGCGCAGAGCGAGCGCGAATACGCTCCCTTCTCGGCGGTGCGCTGATGCTGGGGCCGCGCATCGTCGGAGAGGGTGGTGTCGAGCTCCGCCCGCCAGTGGTGGAGGACTACGACCTGTTCCGCAAGTGGGGCATGCAGCCGGAGGTCACGCGTTTCTGGGGACCCCGCTACACGACCGATGCCGGGACAGCCGAGGAGCGTCTGAAGAAAGATCTTGAAGGCAAAACGCTGGTGTTCTAGTCGATCGCTTATCAGGGAGAGACCGTCGGCCTGACCGGCATCTTTGACATCAACTGGACCAGCCGCGACGGCGAGACCGGGATCTTCATCGGACGCCACGATCTCTACGGCAAGGGGATCGCGAGCGAAGCCGTGCGACTTCGCATGGCATTCATCTGGAAGGAGCTCAACTTCCACCGCACCCACAACTGGATCGCGCTCGCGAATCGCGGGAGCTGGCGCGCGAATCAGAAGTCAGGGTATTCCCAGATCGGGACGTTCCCGCGATCGTGGTTCCGTTCGGGCGAATGGTTCGATGAATGGCTCGGCGAGGCCTTTCCACACACGTTCCCCGCGGACAAGCTCCCGAGCCAATGGCGCGATGAAAGCACGCGAAATGATGGAGTCTCGGACGTAGAACGGGTACAATGATCTGGTCCCGCAAGGGACACGCGGCGGCGAGAGTGATCAACGCGGGCGTTCTGAGGCTTTTCTTCCTCCCGAACCCTGGCGAGTGCTCAAGGCGTCAGCAACTAAAAGGGAGGAAGCTTCAAAAGTGAGCTTCACCGACAAGACTCTGACCTGCAAAGACTGCGGTCAGGAATTCATCTGGACTTCTGGGGAACAGGAGTTCTACCAGACCCGTGGTCTGGTCAACGAGCCGGGCCGATGCCCGTCCTGCCGCGCGGCACGCCGCGCGTCCGGCGGCGCCGGTGGCGGTTCGTACGGGAGCCGTGGCATGGGTGGACCCCGTGAGTTCTACACGGCGACCTGCAGCAACTGTGGCAACGAGGCGCGCGTGCCGTTCCAGCCGCGCGGCGACAAGCCCGTCTACTGCAGCTCCTGCTTCGAGCAGGTCCGGCCTTCAGCCTCTCGTCGTTACGCTTAACTAGCGTCTCGATCCGCTGATAGGAAGAGCCCCGCCGCAAGGCGGGGCTCTTCTCATTTCAGGCGCGCGATCCAGCGATGGGTCGGATCGACGGTGTAGAGCGCGCCGACGAGCCACCCCTTCTGCGCGACGTCAAGCCGCGGCAGCGCGTGCAGGAAATCCGTCTCGTCGACGGGGCGCGGCGCCTTCGCCTTGTACAGGAGCGTCACTTCGGGCCGGATGAACTGGATCCCATAGGGATCGCGCCGCCCGAGGTCCGCGACGTTGAGGCCGATGCGCTGGTCGCGGCGATAGGCCCAGCGCGTGCCCTCGCTCTCCTCGAGCAACAGCTCGAGACGCCATGGGCCGTCAGCCGCCTCGCGTGCCCAGATCGCGTGGTGCGCCGGATCGGTGAGGGTCTGGCCGCGCTTCCAGGGAGTGAGCTCGCCACGATGCGCGATCTGCACGTCCCATTTCGCGAGTGCCTCGCGGAACGCCTGCTGGTCGCGGCGCAAGATCGCGATGTCGAGGTCGACGTGCTGGCGCGTCTCGTGCCCGAGGAACATATCGAGCCCGCGGCCACCGGCGACCCACCACGGCGCCGACAGCGCCGCAAAGAGCTGCTTCACTCCATCGAGGCCGAGGGGCTCCCACCGCGCCTCCGGCGCCGCTGCCTGCTCGTCCTGCATCAGAAGCCCGAGCTGTACACGCGGCGCACGGGCATGCGGTAGGTGATGCGGTGCTGCTTCGACCACGTCGCGTCGACGCTGCGCTGCACGCGCTCCTCACTCTGGTAGTAGCGGAACGCGAGCCTGCGGATGTCGGCCTGCGCGAGCGCTTGATCGTCGTTGGCGCGGACGGCGCCCTCGACGCGCACGAAGCGATACCCGTCGGGAACGACGAGCGACGCGCGCGGATCGCGGGCGAGGTTGTCCGGCTTCTGCCTCCCCGCCGCGGTGTTGAACATGATCTCGTCGCCCTCGAGCAGGTACCACATCACCGTGAGGTGCGCGGAGCCGTTCTGGTTCGTCGTCCCGAGCACCGCGAAGCGCGGCTCGTCGAGGAAATCGCGCTCCGCCTGCGTCAGCTCTCGTCGCATCGCCACACCCCTCCGTATTTCTAGCGGAAGAGATCGCGTTCCGCGGGACGCACGTATTCGTGCGCGGTCTCCGGCGGCTCGTCGAGCGTGAAGCCGCGGGCGATGGCCACCGGGCAGCGGTCCAGCTTTCCCATGACGAGCTCCGCCGCGCCGGCGATCTCATCGGCGACGGCGATCTCCGTCACCCGCAGCTCGTACCCCTCCGGGTCGCGCTGGCCGACGTAGCGCTTGAGCGCCGGCAGGCCGGCGATCCCGATCGCGACATTGGTGTGTCCCTCGCGCCAGGCTCGTCCGAAGGTGTCGGTCACGACGACGGCGACGGTCGCGCCCGCCGTCGAGCGGAACGCATCGCGCAGCCGCGACGCCGAAGCGTCCGGGTCGATCGGCAGTAGCACGACCGTGTCGGGCGCCCCCGCGTTGGACCGATCGACCCCCGCGTTCGCGCAGACGAACCCGTGTCGCGTTTCGCTGATGAGGATGCCGCGCTCCCAGCGGACGATCTTCACGGTCTCCGACAGCACGACCTCCAGCTGGCGCGCGTCTTTTCCAGACTCTGCCGCCATCGCGCGCGCGCGCTCGCCCGGCACGACATCGGCGAGATGCACGATGCGGCCTTCGCTCTTCGACACGATCTTCTGGGCGATGACGATGATGTCGCCATCGCGGATCTCCAGACGCTGCGCGCGCGCGGCGTCGCGGATGAGTGTCGCGAGATCGTGGCCGGGCCGGATCTCGGGCAACCCATTCACAGCGGTCACGGTGAGCTGGGTCAACGCTTGGTCGGCCCACGCGTGGGTGGCGGAGCCGCGACGAGCTTCGCCAGGAGTCCGCGCAGACGCGGCGTGGTCGCGAGCGATCGACGCAGCGCGTTGATCGTTCGCGTCGAGATCATGAGCGGACTGCGTTGGAACCGTCCGCTGTGGTCGTAATGACTGAAGCGGATCGACAACGACCCATCCTCATAGCGCAGGAGCTGGATCGCGGGCTCGTGGTATTCACCGACGGCGGTCGCCTCCTCGATGATGTCTCCCTTTCCCCAAGGCATCGTGAACGGTCGTGGCACGTCTCGGGGCTTCGCCATGGCTCCCCTCCTAGGATGTCCGAGTCATGTTGACACTCGGATGGAAAGCGTCGGCGGAGCAGTTCGCGCCCGCGGATCTCCTCCGCTACGGCGTGCTCGCGGAGGAGCTCGGCTTCGACAGCGTCGTTGTGAGCGATCACTTCCACCCCTGGCGCGACACCGGCGGCCACGCTCCCTTCTCGTGGGCCTGGCTCGGCGCGCTTGGCGCGAAGACCACGCGGGTGCGCATGGGGACGAGCGTTGTGACGCCCACGTTCCGCTATCACCCGGCGATCGTGGCGCAGGCCGCGGCCACGCTCGCGCTCTTGTTCCCCGGTCGCTTCTTCCTGGGCGTCGGCTCCGGCGAGTCGATGAACGAGACGCCGGTCCTCGCGTCCGAGTGGCCGGAGCCCGCCGAGCGCTTCCGCCGGCTGCGCGAATCGGTGAAGCTCATGAAGCAGCTGTGGTCGGACGATTACGTCACGTTCGACGGAAAGTACTTCCGCACGCGCGGCGCGAAGATCTTCGACAAGCCCGCGGACGGCGTGCCGCTCTATGTCGCGGCCGCCGGACCGCAGACCGCGGCCTTCGCCGGCCGGGAAGCGGACGGATTCATCTGCACCAGCGGTAAGGGCGACGAGCTGTACCGCGAGACGCTGCTCCCGGCGGTGGAGACCGGCGCGCGCGAGGCCGGACGGGATCCCGCGACGATCGAGAGGACGATCGAGATGAAGGTTTCGTTCGACACGGACCGCGAGCGCGCGATGGCGGACACCCGCGAGTGGGCCGCGCTCGCGCTGCCGGCGGAGGAGAAGGCGGGCGTCGAGGATCCGCGCGAGATGGAGCGCCGCGCCGCAGCCGCCGCGGACCGCGCCCACACCCGGTTCATCGTCTCGACCGAGGCCGAAGAGCACGTCGCGAAGATCCGCCGCTACATCGAGTGGGGTTTCACGCACCTGATCTTCCACTTCCCGGGCAAGGACCAGGAGCGGGCGATGCGTCTCTACGCGCGCGAGATCCTTCCGCGCCTCCGTGTTTGAGCTTTCAGCGACCTCGCGCGCGCTGCTCGCGACCGCCCGCACCGCGCACCTGGCGACGTCCGATCAGTACGCGCGACCGCATGTCGTGCCGATCGTGTTCGTGTGGCGCGACCCGCTTCTCTACACGCCGCTGGACCGTAAGCCGAAGCGCGAGGACGACTGGCACGCGCTGCGGCGCGTCCGCAACATCGAGACGAACGGCAGGGTCGCGGTCGTCGTGGATCGCTACGACGAGGAATGGTCGGGGCTCGCGTGGGTGCTGCTCGAGGGCATCGCGACGATCCTCGAAAGCGGCGACGAGCGGGACACCGCGGCGCGGTGGCTGCGAGAGAAGTACGCGCAGTACGAGTCGGTCTCGCTCGAGGGCCGTCCTGTGGTGCGGGTGGCCGTCGAGCGCGGGGTCGAGTGGCCTAGCTGATCCCGAGCGCGCGCTCGATCTCGTCCAGGTGCTCGCGGCGATGCTCGGCTCGCGACACGCTGAAGGGACCGAGCTTGCGGATCTTCTCGACCAGCTCGTCGTTCAGAGCCGCGATCTTCGCGTCCGCCTCCTCCGCGAGCCGGAGCGCGAGATCGGCCGCTTCACGCGGTCGGAGCGCGAGGCACAGCGGTTTGGCCGAGTCGTTTATCCACGCCACGTCATCGGGCTCGTAGTCACCGGGCACGGGCTCGATACCGCGTTCCCACTTACCGAGCGCGAAGATCGCCCGGGCGTCCCAGAAGCCGGCGTGCGCGAGCATCGCGGCGACCGTCCAGCCATCCGGGATCGGCTGACGCAGTTGTTCGTCGGTCAAGCGTGTGACGAGCGAGCGCAAGCGCTCGCGCTGCGCGTCGTTCTCCGCCTCGTGGGCACGGTCGGCTGCCATCTGCTTCTCCATCGCGATCCTCCCTTATGAGCGCGACGTCGACGACGCCTTGCGTGTGATCCGCGCGCGCAGGCGCTGCTGCTTGGCGCGGTTGCCGCAGTCGGCCATGTCGCACCAGCGGCGCGTGTGATTGCGACTCCGATCGATGAAGAGCCACTCGCACGTGGCGGACCCGCACTCACGAACGCGCGACAGATCGTCACCGGATCGCAGCAGATCCGCGGCCGAGCGGGCGATCGCCCATAGCGGTCGGTCCAGGTGCAGCTCATCGGACCACTCGTACCCGATGCCGGAGCCCGTCTGGACGATCCGTGCGTGACGCAGCGCGGCCAGCTCTTCCTCGTGAACGGTCGCGAGGTCCGTGGAATCGGCTCGTGCGTCCTGCGCGAACGCGTCGAAGACGCGCCAGATCGCCTCGCGCAATGTGATCGCTCGCCGGAGGATCGCGGCCGCGCGCGCGGGTTGCCGGCCCGCCTCGTCAACGAGGCGTCGTGCGTGCGCCGGAGAGAGCGTACCGGCGCGACGTCCGAACTCGACCAGATCCTTGTATTCGATCAGGTGCTCGTGAGTCGGGGCGGTGTGCATGCCACCGAGCGTGTTGGCGAGGTCGAGCGCGATCGATCCGCCGACGAATTCAAAGTCGTGATCGGCCCGAGGAATGTCGCGCATCTAACCTCCATAAGCCTTGACGATAGTTATATGGTAGCGCACCATCGTTAGATGTCAACGACGGTTAGCCGTCGCGGACGCGAAAGGGGAACCGAGATGGAACTGCTGCTCTTCGGGGGAGCCCTCGTCGTGCTCGACGTGCTCGCGTACTTCTTCGGCCACGACAGCCGCGACGCGTCGGCGCTGGATCACCATGATCGGGCGCTCGAGGCGATCCGGCGCGGGCAGTTCGACGTGTACAGCCACGAGCTGGCGCAGATCGAGCGCAAGATGCTGAAGGACAGCTGGCCAGGCTTCTAGACTCCCGTCTCTCATGGAGTTCGGGTTCACGCTCAAGCCAGACGTATCGTTCGACCGCGCGGTCAGACTGGCGCGACTCGCGGAGCAGAGCGGTTTCACGTACGGCTGGGTCTTCGACAGCCACGTGCTCTGGAAAGAGCCGTACGTGCTCCTCACGCTCATGGCTCAGAACACCGAGCGCATGCGCCTCGGGACGTGCGTGACGAATCCTGCCACGCGCGAGCCGTCGGTCACGGCCAGCACCCTCGCCGCGCTGCAGCTGCTCAGCAAGGGCCGCATGGACCTCGGGATCGGCCGCGGCGACTCGGCGCGCCGTGTCCTTGGAAAACCGCCGACGACGCTCGCGATCCTGGAGGAGGCGACGCAGGTCATCCGCGACCTCTGCGAAGGACGCGAGGTGACGTACGAAGGCGCGAAGCTCCGCCTCGACTGGTGCGAGGACTACCGCCTACCGGTGTGGATCGCCGGGTACGGCCCGAAGGCTCTCGAGCTCACGGGCCGCATCGCCGACGGCGCGATCATCCAGCTCGCCGATCCAAGTCTCGTGGGCTGGTGCGTCGGTCTGCTGCGGCAGGGCGCGCGCGATGCGGGACGCGACGTGAATGCCGTAGCGGTCATGGCCGCGGCCCCCGCGCATCTCGGCGATCGCAAACGTGCCCTCGACGCGGTCCGCTGGTTCCCCGCGCTCGTGAGCAATCACGTCGTCGACCTCGTGAAGCGCTACGGCGAGCAGGGTCTTCCCGAGGACCTGACGGCTTATGTCCGCGACCGTCCCGGATACGACTACCGCCACCACGCGGAATCCGGATCTTCGAACGCGGCGTTCGTCGACGATGAATCGGTGGAGCGCTTCTGCGTGATCGGCGACGTCGGCGCGCACATCGCCAAGCTGAAGAGGCTCGCCGAGACCGGTGTCGCGCAATTCAACATCTACCTGATGAGCGGCGACGAGGAGGAGATCCTCGAGACGTACGGGCGCGAGATCATCCCCGTCTTGAGGGATGTCACGCCGGCGGTCATCGCCTAGCGTCATCTCACGCGGGGCGCCCTTGCTCCGTTCTAACAGCGAACGGAGGTATGAGATGGAGCTCTTCATCGCGGTCGGCGCGGTCTTCGCGCTCGACCTTCTCGCCCAGTTCTTCGGCTTCGACAGCCGCGACAATCACGATCGCGCGATCGACGCGGCGCACCGTGGCGATTTCAAGGCGTTCCGGCATCACATGAACGCGCTCGAGCGCGACATCGCTCGCATGCGTTGGGTGGGCTAGCGCCCTAGGAGCACCTGCCCGATGGCGCGCCAACTGGCGAAGATCTGACCTCGAAGCTGTCCACCAGCGCCCTCAACTCCGCGAGATCGTTCGGCTTCTCGCCGACGCCATGGATGTCGGTCCAGAAGAACACATAGAAGTAGCGCCCGCGTGGGAAGTCGTCAGGGAAGTAGAGAAGGACGGTGTCGTCCTGCTCGGTGTCGAGCGGCGGCAGAGGCCCACGCACCAGCCGTCGACCGAAGATGACTGGATACGGCCGCGCGGGCGATTCGAAACGCGATTCGCTGACGTCGGTCCAGTCCGCCATCGCCGAGCGCAGCGAACGGAAGTACTGATCCGCTTGGCTTGCCGGCGTCGGATCGCCGGTGCTGCGGAGCTCACGCGGGATGATGGACACCAGCACATGGTGCGTTCCTACGTTGCCGTCCAAGGTGACGCGACTGATGGGCTCGCTCGCTTCGCGATGTTCCTCGACCTTCCATCCGCCCCTGGGAACGAAATGCGTCCCGAAGAAGTTGCAGCCTGGCTGCGCCGCAGCTGTTGGCGGCGCGCTCGGTGACGGGGTCGCGGGCGAGGGACAAGCAGAGCACAGGAAGGCGGCGAGGACGAGCCGAAGGCTAGAGCTCGCCAGTCTCCGCATAACGGTCCGAGACATCGAGCGCCTCGTCGATCGCCTTCACGCCGATGGTCAGCTCCGCCTCGCTGATGGTCAGCGGCGGCGCGATGAAGAGCATGTTCCACCGATTCAGGATGTAGACGTCACGCTGCATCAGCGCGTTCTTGATCGCGTTCTGGAGCCTCGCCGACGGACCGTTCCAGCGTTCCAGCATCTCCTTCGTCTTGCGGTCTTTCACGAGCTCGATGCCGATGAAGAGTCCCTTGCCCCGAACGTCGCCCACCGACGGATGTCGCTCGGCGACCGTGCGCAGCTCGCGGATAAGGCGATCGCCCAGCAGCGCGCCGCGCGCGATGAGGTCTTCCTCCCGATACGCCTCGATCGTCGCGACGCCGGCCGCGCACGCGAGCGGATGGCCCGCGTACGTGAGACCCGCCCAGAGCACGTTCGCGTCGAAATGCTTCGCGATCGGCTCGTCGACGATGACACCACCGAGCGGTACGTAGCCGGAGTTCACGCCCTTCGCGAAGGTGATCATGTCGGGCACCACGCCGTCGTGC
>JBKPCZ010000221.1:0-19141 GCA_046727665.1 Chloroflexota bacterium | reverse complement strand
CGCATGTGTCCGATCGGCCGCGCCGAGCTTCGCGATCAGCATCTGGACGCCCTTCTTCACCGTGTCCTCGGCAAGCACCATCGCGCGCGCGATCTCTTTGTTCGTGTATCCCTCCGCCATATAGCGCAGGAGCTCGAGCTCGCGTGGCGTGAGCGCTTCATATGTGGTCGAACCATCGCCTGAGCCACTTGGTGTCACCCCATTCGGCACCGCGGATCCGCCAGATCTGCTTGCGCTCTCGAGCTCTGGCGGCTCCGCGCGAGCCGGCGCTGGTGGCGGCTCGATCGCGTCCGCCTTGGAGATCGATGACGCAGCCTCGCGGCCGAGCGCGACAAGGCCCTCGACCGCCGCGTGCAGCGCCGCGATCACCCGGCTGGCCGGGGTGTCCTTCGAAACGAACCCATTGCCACCGGCACGGAGGACCGCCCGGATCAGCTCAGGGTTCCGGTCGATGCTGAAGGCTACGATCGGCAGCGCGGGTGCTTCGGCGCGCAGACGCACGATCGCCTCGGCGCCGTCGGCATCCGGCAGATGCAGGTCGCAGAGGACGACGTCTGGCTGGGCGTCAGCGAGCAGGCCGATCGCCTCGTTCACGGTCGATGTGAGCCCGACGACGATCAGCCCCTCGCGCTCGAGCAGCGCGCGGACCCCGAGCTGCATGACTGGGTGATCCTCGACGGCGAGCACCCGCAGGATCGCTCCGCGCTCGCGCTTGACCTCGGCCCGTCCAAGAAGAGCCAGTGTGTCGGCGGCGCGCTGCGCGAGCGCGGCCTCGTCCGGCTCGTAGAGGGGATCGTGTCGAGCGAAGCCGACGCCGGTCGCGCCGGCCACGTCGGCGGCGCCGCCGGACTCGCTGGCGGCAAGCGCCGCCGCTCGGCACTCGGGGTCATCGTCCGGCGCGTAGATGGCGAGCACCTTCCCCGACCCGTTGCGCACCGCGACCGCGTGGTGCCCCAGCGACTCCGCGGCCGCGCGAGCCGCCGCATGCCCATCGCCCGCCGCGACGGCGAGCGCCAGATCGGCGAAGCCTTCCGCGTGCTCGCGGTCCCGCTGGAGCGCGGAGATGACGTTCATCGCGTGCAGCGCCCGCGACAGGTCGGCGGCGATCCCGTCCAGGAGCGTCTGCCGCGCGGAGAAGCCCTCGGCCTCCTGCGGTCGCTTCACGCTGAGGACGCCGAGCACATCGTCGCCGACGCGCAGCGGTACCGAGATGGATTCACGCGCATCCGGATCGACTCCGTGGAAACGCTCGTCGGTCACCCGCCCGCGCAGCACGATCTTCTCCCCACTTGCGGCGACCCACCCTGCGATGCCCTCACCCAGGCGCTGAGCGATACCCAGATGGACTTCGGTCGGGAGTCCCACCGACGCGCGCAGCCGCAGCTCGTCGCCCTCGACGAGCATGATCGAGGTGGCGCCGGCACCCATGCGGCGCGCCACCTCGGCGGCGGCACGAGCCAGCACGGCGCTGGCATCACGGGCGTCGACCAGACCCTCGCCGATCCCGCCGAGCACGTCGAGACGCTCGTCCAGCTCGGCCGCGTGCCGCTGCGCTCCGGCGAGGTCCCGACCGTCGGATGCCATCATCGCCAGGAGCTGCGCGGCGGACGTCGCCGCGGCGACGTCGAGCGCATCGAACGGCATCTCGCGCCGCAGGGCACAGAGGATCGCCGGGCCGTTCCAGGTCTCGATAGGCGCGACCACCGCGAAAGCGGACTCGTCGCCCCACCGTCCGGATGGCACCGAGACCGCGAACGCGCCACCCGCGGCCCGCGCGAAGGCGTCCTCGCCGAGGATCGCGTGCCAGTCGACGGCGTCGATGCGATGCGAGAAGACGGTGGAGGGTGGATCCGCCGTCGCGACGACAACAGCGACTGCCTCCGCCCTGAGCAGCCAGGCTAGATGTTCGAGCCGCTTCGGCCAGCGCGCCGTCGAGTTGACGGGTGGGCCTCCTCGCTCCGGTTTGCCGGATTGTATGGCACGTCCCTTGCCCCCTGACCAAGCATGTCCATCGATCCCGAGACGATGGAGGAGCTTCTCGCCACCGAGACGGCTCAGGGCTCGCTGCGACCCTTACGAATGGGCGAGACCGTGGAAGGGACCGTCGCCGCCGTTGCCGGAGATGAGGCGACCGTCGATCTCGGAGATCGACCCGCGGGCGTGATCCCGCTCCGCGAAGCCGGGTCGGATCAACTCAGTGTCGGTGACCACGTGATCGCCGTCGTGACGCAGCCGGAAGGTCCTGACGGCCGCGTCGTCCTCTCGCTGCGGCGCGCGCGCAACCGCAAGCAGTGGGCGCGCTTGGAAGAGATGCAGACGAGCGGCGAGGTCATCGAGGCGCAGGTGCTCGAAGCGAACCGCGGCGGCGTCGTGGTCGATGTGGGCCTGCGCGGTTTCGTGCCGCTCTCGCAGCTCGTATCGGTCGGCGCGCTCGACACGCACGAACCCGGCATACCGCAGGCGGTGAAGGCGCTCGTGGGAAAGCGCCTGCACGTCCGCGTGCTCGAGGCCGACCCGAAGCGCGATCGCCTCATCCTCTCCGAGAAGGCCGCGACCCAGCAGCTGCGCCGCGACCGCAAGGCTCGCGGGGCCGCTCAGCTGACGGAGGGCGATGTCCTCGACGGCACGGTCGTCGGCGTGACGTCATACGGCCTGTTCATCGATGTCGGTGTCGCGGATGGCCTCGTTCATCGTTCGGAGATCACCTGGGAGAAGGGCGTCGAGCCGACCTCGCTCTACCGGCTGGGCGACAACGTGAAGGTCCGGGTCGTCGGCGTCGATCGGGATCGCCAGCGCATTTCGCTGTCGATCAAGCGCCTGGGCGCGGACCCGTGGGAGCGCTACGTCGACCAGCTCGAGACCGGTCAGACCGTCGACGCGACCGTGACGCGCGTCATGCCGTACGGCGCGTTCGCGCGCATCGCGGAGGGTGTAGAGGGACTGATCCACGTGAGCGAGATGGCGGCTGGACCGGTCGCCGATCCGAATGCCCTGATGCGCCCGGGCGATGTGCTTCCTGTACGCATCGTGGCCATCGACCGGGAACGGCGGCGCCTGTCACTGTCTGCTCGCCTCGCCGAGCGCACATGAAACGTTGTCCGCAAGGCGGACACGGCGGTTCCCGAACGTATAATCGGAACCCAGTGACGCCTGCACCGATATACGTGGTACAAGAGGTTTAGGTGGGTCCCTTCGACCGCTTCAACGACCGCGCGAAACGAGTGCTGGCGCTCGCCCAGGACGAAGCGATCCGCTTCAACCACAACTACATCGGCACCGAGCACCTGCTGCTCGGTCTCGTCCGCGAAGGTGAGGGCGTCGCGGCGCGCGTCCTCGACTCGCTCGGCGTCGAGCTTTCCAAGGTGCGCACCGCGGTCGAGTTCATCATCGGGCGCGGTGACTCCACGACGTCGCCGAGCGAGATCACGCTCTCGCCGCGCACCAAGAAGGTCATCGAGCTCGCCATCGACGAGGCCCGGAAGCTCGGCCACAGCCATGTCGGCACCGAGCACCTGCTGCTCGGCCTCGTCCGCGAAGGCGAGGGCATCGCCTCCGGCGTCCTCGAGTCGCTCGGCGTGTCGCTCGAGAAGGTCCGTCATCAGGTGATCGCGACGCTCGGTCAGCAGCACCCCGCGACGGCCGAGACCGCATCGGCCGGTGGCAAGTCCGCCAGCTCCAAGACGCCGACGCTCGACCAGCTGGGCGTGAACCTGACGGCGATGGCCAAGGCGCAGCAGCTCGATCCGGTGATCGGCCGCGAGAAGGAGATCGAGCGCGTCATCCAGATCCTCAGCCGCCGCACGAAGAACAACCCGGCGCTCATCGGCGAGCCGGGCGTCGGCAAGACCGCGATCGCCGAGGGGCTCGCGCACCGCATCGTCAAGGGCGACGTGCCTGAGACGCTGCAGGGCAAGCGCGTCCTGACCCTCGACATCGGCTCGCTGGTGGCCGGCACGAAGTACCGCGGCGAGTTCGAGGAGCGCCTCAAGAAGATCATCGAGGAGCTCCGCCACGCGCACGACGTCATCCTGTTCATCGACGAGCTGCACACCCTTGTCGGCGCCGGCGCGGCTGAGGGCGCGGTCGACGCGGCGAACATCCTCAAGCCGTCGCTCGCGCGCGGCGAGCTGCAGTGCATCGGCGCCACGACGCTCGACGAGTTCCGCAAGTACATCGAGCGCGATGCCGCCCTCGAGCGGCGCTTCCAGCCGGTCATGGTCGAGGAGCCGACGATCGAGGAGACCGTGGCGATCCTCATGGGCATCCGTTCCCGCTACGAGGACCATCACAAGGTCGCCATCACCGACGAGGCCGTGAAGGCGTCCGCCGAGCTGTCCGCACGTTACATCACGGACCGCTTCCTGCCGGACAAGGCGATCGACCTCATGGACGAAGCCGCCAGCCGTGTCCGGCTGCGGTACTCCACGCTGCCGACCGACGTGAAGGACGCGCAGAAGGAGCTCGACAAGGTCGTCACCGACAAGGAGCAGGCGATGGAGGCCCAGCAGTACGAGCTCGCCTCCACGCTCCGCCAGAAGGAGCGTGCCCAGCAGGACAAGCTCCAGCAGGCGAAGGCGGACTGGCTGCTCGCGCAGTCGCAAAAGCGTCCGGAGGTGACCGACGAGGACATCGCCGAGGTCGTCTCGATGTGGACGGGCATCCCGGTGCGCCGACTCGCGGAGGAGGAGACCCAGAAGCTGCTCCGCATGGAGGAAGTGCTGCACTCGAAGGTCATCGGCCAGGCGCCCGCGGTCACGATGGTCGCCCGGGCGGTGCGCCGTGCCCGGGCCGGCCTGAAGGACCCGCGCCGGCCGATCGGCGTCTTCTTCTTCGTCGGACCGACCGGTACGGGCAAGACGCACCTCGCGAAGCAGCTCGCCGAGTTCATGTTCGGCAGCGAAGAGAACGTCGTGAAGATCGATATGTCCGACTACATGGAGCGGCACAACGTGTCGCGTCTGGTCGGATCGCCGCCCGGCTACGTCGGGTACGAAGAGGGCGGGCAGCTCACCGAGACGGTGCGCCGCAAGTCCTACTGCGTGATCCTCCTCGACGAGATCGAGAAGGCGCACCCGGAGGTGTTCAACATCCTCCTGCAGATCTTCGACGAGGGCCGGCTGGCGGACGCGAAAGGCCGCACCGTGGACTTCCGGAACACGATCATCATCATGACCAGCAACCTCGCCCAGAAGATGCTCAAGAGCGAGAGCGCGCTCGGTTTCCGCCAGAAGGGCGAAGGCGACGACGCGGACATGCAGGCCGCATACGAGCGCATGAAGGAGCGCGTGCAGGAAGAGATGAAGCGCTTCTTCCGTCCGGAGTTCCTCAACCGCATCGACGCGACGGTCGTATTCACTCCGCTCACCAAGCCCGAGATCCGCGAGATCGTGGAGCTCGAGCTGCAGGGCGTGCGCAAGCAGCTCGCGTCGCAGGAGATCACGCTCGTCGTGACCGACGAGGCGAAGGATCACATCGCGACCATCGGGTACGACTCGAACTTCGGTGCACGCCCGCTGGCGCGGCAGATCCAGAACGAGATCGCCGACCCGCTGGCGGAGATGCTCCTCCAGGGCAAGTTCCACGCGGGCGACACCGTCCGCGTGCACCCGGTCGAGGGCAAGCTCCTCATCGAGCGGACCGAGGTCGAGGCGCCGAAGCCGGTCCCAGTCGCCCCCTAGACCCGCGGCATAACGGTTGCACCCCGCTCGGGGATGCGACCAGCGGCGTTCGCTCTCGTGATCCTCCTTGCGGCCGCGTGCGCGGAGCCGTCGGGCGTCGGCGCGCCGCAGGCCAGCACGGCAGCCACCGCCGTGGCGAAGCCCGCGGTCTGGCCACTCCGCGGGACGAGCGCGCCGAACGCCGACGCGGTGCGTAAGCGCCCACTCGTCGTCAAGATCGCGAACGATCCCGCGGCGCGGCCGCAGTCCGGCATCGCCCAAGCTGACGTCGTGCTGGAGATCGTTGTCGAGGGCGGCATCACGCGATACGCGCTGGTCTTCCAGTCGCAGGACCCCGACCGCGTCGGACCGGTGCGCAGCGCGCGTCAGTCCGACCTGAACTATCTGCCGATGCTGAAGGCGATCGTCGCGCACGTCGGCGCGTCGCAGGAGGTCACGAAGCTGGTGCGCGACGCGGCGAAGGGCGGCGCTTTCATCGACATCGACGAGTTCGAACATCCCGACGCGTTCGAGCGGATCACGCAGCGCCAGGCTCCGTACAACGCGTACACGAGCGGCAGGAAGGTGCGCGACGCCGCCGGCGCGGCAGGCGCCGAGAAGGTGAAAATACCGGCCCTGCCCTTCGGCGCGGCGGGCTCAGGCGTTGATGCGTCATCGCTCGTCGTTCCGTACGAGGGCGCGCAGCGCGTCGAATACGAATACGACGCGGCGAGCGCGTCGTACAAACGCACGCAGGGCGGACAACCCACGTTCGACGAGAGCGCCAAGAAGGATGTGCGGCCGGAGAACGTCGTCGTCATCAAGACCGAGATCACTCAGATCGCGGGGACGGCCGACTCGGCCGGTGCGCCGTCGGTCGACTATCGCGCGACCGGATCCGGACCGGTCGTCGTGCTGCGCGACGGCAAACGCTTCGACGGCACGTGGAGCAGGCACGGCGATGACATGTACGTGTTCAAGGACGCCTCCGGCGCCGCCATCCTGCTGAAGCCGGGTCTGACCTGGCTCCACATCGTCCCCATCACGTTCGAGGTCTAAGCCTCCTACCCTTACCTCCCATGGCCGAGACGGCGCAGACCCGTCGTTCGTGCGCCCAATGCGGCTCCGCCGTGCGCGCGAAGGACCGTTTCTGCGCCTCATGCGGGACGCCGCTGCAGACCGTAGCGACGGCGCCGCAGGGTCCCGCGAGCGCGTCACTGCAGGTCGGTGGTCACGCCCCGTCGCTGCTCGGCGAGCAGCGCAAGGTCGTGACCGTCCTGTTCGCCGACCTCTCGGGATCGACGCCGCTCGCGGAGCGGCTCGATCCTGAGGAGCTGCGCGGCATCCTCGCGTCGTACTTCGGCGTGCTGGCGCGTCAGATACAGCGATACGAAGGCACGATCGACAAGTACATCGGCGATGCCGTCATGGCGGTCTTCGGGGCTCCCGTCTCACACGAGGACGACGCCGAGCGCGCTATCAACGCCGCGCTGGCGATGCAAACGTCGATCGCGCGGCTGAACGACGACCTCGATCGACGGCACGGCGTGCGTCTGGCGCTCCGCATCGGAGTGAACACCGGCGAAGTCGTCGCCGGGATGCTCGCCGGCGACGTCCAGTCCGCGTACACGGTCGTCGGCGACGCCGTGAACACCGCGCAGCGACTCGAATCGGCGGCGCCGCTCGGGGGCATCCTGGTGAGCGCGACCACGCGCCACCTGGCCACCCACTCGTTCGAGTTCGAGGAGACCGCGCCGCTCACGCTCAAGGGCAAAGCCGAGCCTGTCATCGCGTACCGCGTGAGGCGTCGTCGCTACGAGGAGATCTCGCCGGAGGCGACGCCGTTCGTGGCGCGATCGAAGGAGCTCGACCTCCTGCGCGACGCCGTCGCGGAGGCGGTGCAAGGCAGAGGACGGCTCATCACCGTGACCGGCGAGGCCGGCGTTGGGAAGTCGCGACTCGTCGCGGAGCTGCGGGCCGGCCTCGTCGCGGGGATCGATCGCCTCGTGGTGCGCTGCACGTCGTTCGAGCAGAACACCCCGTACGCGGCCGTGGGCGACCTCATCCGCGGGACGTTCCAGATCCACTACACCGACAGCGAACCGGTCGCTGAGAAGGCGATCCGCACGGGCTTCGCCGAACGCGCGGAGCCGCTCCTCGATCTCCAGCTCGCGCTCCTGCTCGACGTCCTCGGCTATCAGGAGCGCGCGCGTTTCGAGCCTGAGGCGAAGCGCCGGATGCTCGTGGCGATCCTGCGCGGCCTGCTCCGCGTCCAGTCCGCGCGCGCGCCACTGGTCCTCGTCGCCGAGGACATGCAGTGGATCGACGACGCGAGCGCGGGTGTGCTTGCGGAGCTCGTTCCGGACGTTCCGCTACAGCCGTGTCTCTTCGTCGGCACCTCGCGGAGCGGCTGGGTACCGCCGTGGCGTTCGGAGATCATCGAGATCGCGGCACTGTCCGACGCGGAAGCGCGCGACTTCATCGAGACCGTGTTCGAGGTGCCGGTGCAGGAGGCTCTGGCGCAGACGATCCTGCAACGGACCGGGGGCAATCCGTTCTTCATCGAAGAGGTCATCCGCGAGCTGCAGGCGTCGAAGCTGCTCGTGGAGAGTGCTGGGCGCATCGGCTTGCGCGCCGGGGCCGACGTCGTCGTGCCGGCCACCGTGCGCGAGCTTCTCCAGGCACGGCTCGATCGCCTCCCCGACGCGCCGCGGCGCGTGCTCGAGTTCGCGGCCGTGAGCGGCCGAACGTTCTGGAAGCGTGTCGTCGAACGCCTGGTGCCCGATCGGCCGGTCACGGAGGACCTCGCATACCTGGAGCAGGAGCGGCTCATCGCGACACGGTCGGTGACGCCGGAGATCACGTACTCGTTCCGGCAGGCACTGATCCAGGAGGTCGCCTATGGCATGCAGCTGCAGTCGCAGCGGAGGGTGACCCACGGGGCGGTCGCCGAGGCGATCGAGGCGCTGTACGCCGGACGGCTCGATGAGTTCGTCGACGTGCTCGCGTACCACTGGGATCTCGACGACAGCGACACGAACGCGCTGCTGTGGCTGGTTCGGGCCGCGGATCGCGCGAAGCGCCTCTACGCGAACGACGAGGCGCTCCGCCTCTACCGATCCGCACTGCGACGCGCCGAGCTTGATGGCACCGTGGGCGCGACGATCCTCGAGCGCATCGGCGAGATACAGACGCTGACCGGCCAGTACGACGACGCTCTCGGGACGTTCGCGCTGGCCGTCGAACGGCTCGGTCCCGAGAACGACGTCGCGCTGGCGCGCCTACGCCGCTGGAGCGCGCTGGTGCTGGAGCGAAAGGGCGCGTACGAGCAGGCGCTCCTCGTGCTGGATGAAGCGCTGCGCCTCGCGGCGACGGACGTGACGGAGACCGCGCAGGTGCGCCTGCAGCGTGGCCATGCGCATTTCTGGCGTGGGGAATACGCGGCCGCGCGCGAGAACCTGTTGCAGGCGGTCGGCACCGCGGAGCGCGCAGGTGCGGACGACGTTGTGGCCGAAGGGCTGAAGCTCCTGGGCAACGTCGCGAACAACGAAGGCGACATCCGCGCGGCGGCGGAGCTCTATGAGCGCAGTCGTGCCGCCTTCGAGCGCCTGCACGACGTTGTGGGGATCGCCGACGTGCGTAGCAATCTCGGGATGATCTACCGGCGGCTCGCGCGGTGGGACGACTCGCTCGCCGAGTACCGCGCGAGCCTCGAGCTGCGCGAGCGCGTCGGGCATCAGCGCGGCATCGCGACGTCGCACAACAACATCGGCGAGGTGTATCGCACGCGCGGCACACCGCTCCTCGCCACCCCGCATTACCAGCGATCGATCGAGATCCTCGACTCGATCGGCGCGACCGCCGACGCCGGCCTGGTGTGGATGAACCTCGGGACGGCCCGGATCGAGGCGGGCGACGTCCAGGCCGGCCGCGTCGCGCTCGATGAGGCGGCGCAGCGGCTCGAGGCGGTAGGACGCACGAAATTCCTGCCCGAGCTGAACCGTGCGCGCGCTCTGGCCGAGCTCACCGACGGCCGACTCGACGCGGCGACGGAGGCCGCGGAGCGCGCCCTTCGCCTTGCCGCCGACATCCACGCGCGTCACGAGGAGGCGATGGCCCAGCGGGTCCTCGCGGAGATCGCCATCGCGCGCGGTGACCGCGATCGCGCGCGTCAGTTGCTGGACGACAGCCGCGCGACGCTCAAGGAGCTCGGCGAGACCACCGAGCTGGCCCGCACCGAGGCCGTCGCGCAGCGCCTTAGTGCACCGTGATGCTGCCTCCCGCCAGTGGACCTGAGGTCGATAGGACCAGCGTGCCACCGGCGTTACGCACCTCGATCGAGAAGGTGTCGCCCGAGGGCTGATCCCGCGCGATCACGCGGACCGTGTATGAGCCGGTGCCGTTGATCGTCGCGCGGGCCTGGAACTCGGCGCGCTTGCCCGCACCGTCCGCAGAGATGACCAGCCAGTCGAAGGACGTGGCCTTGAGCTCGAGGTTCGCGCCCTCCAGCTGGAACAGCAGGCTGCCGATCGGGATCAGCGTCCCGGTCTTGTATTTGACGTTGAAGCCGAAGCTGGCCTTCTTGCCGGTGCCGACGTTCGGCACGGTCGCGCTTGTCGTGAGGACGTAACCGCCGCCCGTGCCGAAGGTCGTCGGGTCGTACGCGACGACGATCGACGTTGCGCTGCCGGTGAAGTACCCACCGGTCACGGTGAGCACGATCTCGTATACACCTGCGGCGAAGTCGCGCGTGAAGCTCCACGTGCCATCCGCGGCCACGGCCGCGTTGCCGGTCAGTGTCGCGCCGAGGCCATCGGTCGCGACGTAATGGATCACCGCGCGTGTGATGTCACCGGGTGCGCGGTCCGCGGGCGGGCCGTCCTGTGTCAGCGTGCCCTGGATCGTGATGAGCCCGGCCTGCTGGGGCGCGAGCGCGACCGGCGTCAGCGTGGCGCCCTCGGGTTGCACCGTGACCGTGAACGTCCGACTCGTGGCTGCAAGGAAGCGCAGGCCGTCTCCGGCGTAGGTCGCGACGATCGGGTACGTCCCGGCGGCGAGGCCGCCGAAGTCCGTCGTGTCGAGCCGCGCGTTGCCGGTGCCGTCGGTGAAGCTGGCGACCTGTCGAAGCGGATCGGTGACGGACAGATCGGTGCGAGTGAGCGTGATCGGCTGCCACCGCAGCAGCTCGCCGGTGGTCGTGCGCAGCAGCGCGAGTCCGACGTTGTCGGAGTACTGGACGGTCGCGGTGCCGCTTGGCGGGACGAATAGTGGCGTGGCCTTGACGACGACGAGGGGTGTCTGCGTGAACGAGCCGAGCGCGCCGTCGTCCTCGGCGAAGGATGCCCGCAGCTGGTAGCTGCCGGGCAGCACGCTCACGGGGATCGTTGCGCTGGCCAGTCCATCGGCCGCGGTGAACACACTGACGCTCGTCCGGCCCAGGCGGAAGATCACACGCTTTCCACCCATGTTGGTGACGCCGGGACTTGCCAGACGAGCCGCCACCGACACGGAGGCGCCGTACGTGATCGGATTCGGCGGCAGGGTCGTGAACGTGAGCGTCGTCGGGATCTTCGGCTGCGCCGCCGTGGCCGGCTGGCTCGGGATGCTGTACAGACGCATCTGGTTCGAGTCGACGACCACGTCGCCCGTATCACTGACGCCCTGGACCACGCCGAACACGTCGCTCACGGTGGCGGGGCTCGCGGGATCGCCGTTCTTCGGGTCGACGTCGAGGCTCATGGCGGGCCCGGTGGCCACGGTGTGCCAGTGCTGCAGGTAGCCGACGATCACGACGTTGCCCAGCGTGTCGGTGCCCTGCACCGGAGTGCGGGCATCGCCGACGAGGTCGGCGGTCTTCCACAGCGTCGAGAGCGGCGCGGCCGTGCCGGTGTAGGTGAACATCGCGGCCTGCACCGTCGACGACGGCAGCGTGAAGAGCGTCACGTCCACGTGCACCTTGCCGGCGACGTCCGTCAGCGTGACGCCACGCACGAGCGGCGATCCCGCGAGCGCGCCGACGTCGGTGCGCGTCGAGTAGTAGACGCGGGTACCGATGCTCGAGTACTTGCGCAGCTGACCGCTCAGTCCGCTTGGGTCGGACAGGTACTGCGACGGGGTGAACACCAGCGAGTCTCCGCCGACGACGTTGAGGTCGAAGAGCCACGGACTGAACGCGGCGTTATGGAACGTGTTCGTTGCCGGTACGGTGTCTTCGGTCTGAGGGATGGCGAGCACCGGCGTGTTCGCGACCGTCGCGTAGCTCGCGTCCCGCAGGACGGCGCCGTGCGGCAGCGTTGGGGCGCTTGCGAGGGTGCCCGCGACACCCACCCGCTTGCTCGCCAGGATCGGACGGGACGCCGTCGCGGTGACGCCGCCCGGACCCGCGTCGAAGTACGTGCCGCCCGCGGCGCCGGTGTGTGGCGTGAGGCTGAAGCTCGCGACGATGTCGGAGTACGAGAGACCGCTGGCGCCGAGCGCGATCGTGTCGATGGTCGGCTCGGCCGGCCGGTTGAGACGGCCGCTCCCGAGGGCGACGCGGTAGAACGGCAGACCGTAGAACGTCGCGACGTCGGCGACCTTGCGGTCGATGTCGCGGATGCTGCGCAGTCCATTGAAGTACGACGCACGCGCGTTCGAAAGCGCCTTGCCCAGCGGGACCTGGCCGTTCGGATACAGGACGAACGAGGCGTCCTGCCGGTAGCGCCACTCGTTCATCACCTTGGCGAGCAGCAGCTCGGTGTTCGCCAGGATCTCGTCGTCGCCGAACTGGTAGCCGGTGCCGCCATAGAGAACGCCCCCGCGGCCGAGGATCGCCTCCGGGAACGCGACCGGGATGACGGGCGCGATCGCGTCGGGATCGACGATGTTGTACCCGGAGTGGCAGCCGATCGTCAGCCAGACCGCACCCTCGAATCGCGCGTCGGTCACGGCGGCGATCTCGCTGCTCCGGACCACCTGTCCGTTGTCCGCCGGTATGAGCCGCGTCGCGGTGTAGTGACCCTGCGGCGCGATCACGTCGTAGCGCGGCGCGCTCGGAACGAGCAGCGCGTTACGGAGATCGGACGCGCCCCAGACGTCGTCGGGCAGCCGGACCGGATTCGCGCCACCGAGTTGCAGACCGGTCTGGAGCTCATCGACGAGGTCGGTGTTGAACTGATAGCCGGCGACGAGCGAGCTCGTCGGCGTGAGGACGCCGCCGCGCGTCGTGTACACGTCGATGTTCTTGACGATGTCGTCGGTCGTCTCGACGAGCCGACCGCCGCTCAGCGTGGTGACCCAGATCTGCTGGCCGCTGCGCTCGACGGGACGCTCCGCCAGATAGAAGCTGTCGGTCAGGTAGTAGTTGTTCGCGAGCGACGCGCCGCTTGTACCGCCGACCGGGGGGCTGTAGTTGATCTCACCCGCGAACGTGAGATCGGTGATGCGGCGGAACGGGATCGCGTGGTCGCCGCCGGCGAACACGACGTACTCGAAGGTGCTGCTGTTCGCCGCCTGGAAGGACCCGGGACCCCAGATCAGCGCCTTGATCGTGTCGGTCGCGAGGTTCGCCTGTGGCACGCAGTTCGGAGACGCCTCGACGCTCGCGAGCATCGCTTTCACAGCCGGGTTGCCGTCGAGGTCGTAGACGAAGCCCTGAGCGTTGAAGCCGCCGACGGTGCTGGTGGCCAGTGTGTTCAGCTTGCCGAGGAACGTCGCCTTCGCGGTCGGATCCGTCAGCCCGAGCGCGAGCGTGTTCGTGAGGATCAGAGTCTTCTTCCCGCTCGGGAAGATGACCGGGCTCGGCGGCGTCGCCAGGAGAGGCGCGAAGTTGCACGCCGCGCTCTCAGGGACGGCGGTGGCCGTGATCTGGAAGACGCCGCTCGAGTCGAAGACGCCATCGTGCCCCAGGACCGCGAAGTACAGATCGCCGCTGTAGCCGCGGGTGTGGATCGTGAAGCCTTCCGGCGTGGTGCCGGCGTGTCCCGACGCGTAGCGCAGCGCCGCGCGCTGTGCTGACTCGTAGACGCTGACCGTGCCACTGTCCAGGTCACCCGAATCGAGGTCGCCGCTATCGAGATCACCCGAGTCCAGGTCACCCGAATCGAGGTCGCCACTGTCCAGGTCGCCACTGTCCAGGTCGCCGGAGTCGAGGTCACCCGAATCCAAGTCACCCGAATCGAGGTCGCCACTGTCCAGGTCGCCACTGTCCAGGTCGCCACTGTCCAGATCGCCGGCCGAGACCGCTCCCGAGGCGACGAGAACGCGCATGCTCTGTAGCGAGCCGGTCGACCCGAGCAGCGCGTCCGCCGCCTCGCGGATGTCGCTGTAGCCCAGCAGCTGGTAGTTGCGCGTGAGGCCGGTCAGCTGCACGGTCACGATCTGCTGCGCCCCGACCGTGAGCTTGTAGAAGGTACGGCGGAAAGGCTGATCGATGACATCCGAGACCGGGATGCCGGAGGTCATCGGGAACGCGGTGATCCAGGTGTGGTTGCCGAGGTTGATGACCGGTGCCGCCTGGGGCACGACGCCGCCGCCCGTGGCGTCGGTGGTCACGTTCACGTTGCAGGAGTGGAACACGCCGTCCACCGTGCCCGCGTACTGCACGGTGAGCGGTGCGTTGGGCGCGAGCCCGGTGAAGCTGTACGTCGCGTCGGCGTCGGACTGTGTCGTCGCGATGACCGTCGAGCCACTCAGGAGCGTGACTGTCGTGTTCGGCAGTGTGGTGGTGACGATGACCCCGTCGCCGATGTCGCGCCGGCAGGCCGCGAGTCCCCTGAGCACGCCGGTGACCTGCTGCGCGGAGAACTCGGATGTGCCAGTCGACACCGTCTGGGTCGCGCGCAGCGTCAGCGCTCCGGCCTTGACGGCGGTGTAGATAGCCGTCATGTCGCGATAGGCCCAGCTCGCGATCGTCCACGATCCATCGGTCGCGCTCGCGAGGCCCGTGCCGAGGAAGATCTCGCCCTCGTCCTGCGGATCGGCGTAGACCTGGATCACGGCGGTGGGGGCCGCGGTACCGCTCACGATGAGCGTGGTCGTGAACGCGACGTCGGTGATCGCCGGGGGCTGGATGCCGCCGTTCGCGCCGAACGCAAGGCGAATCCCCACGCCGGTGTTGGCGGAAATGCTGCCGCCGCGGATGAAGATGCCGTCGGTGATCTCCGTCGGGTCCGTCGCCGGCCCGCGCAGCGTGAAGCCATCGCCGATGTTATTGAGGACGACGTTGTCGGTGAACTGATTGTCCTGCGTGGTCGCGCCGGGGAACCCCATGAACACGCCGCCGGCGCGATTGGCGCGAATGTCATTCTTGTCGAAGCCATTGCCGCTCCCCGACATCAGGATCCCCGCGCCGCTGTTGTCGTGGATCATGTTGTCGAGATAGCGCCCGGTGCCCGCCGCGATGGAGATGCCGGCGCGCGCGTTGAAGGCCACGACGTTGTCCTGCACGGTCGCGCCTGGACTCTCGACCAGGATGCCGTTGAACTCGTTCGGCAGGTTCGTCCCACTACGGCCGGCACCGACCATGTTCTGCATCATAGTCGTGCCCGGCGCGTCGTTGCTGCCGATCTCGATGCCCTGACCGAGATTCGCAGACTCCACATTCCCATCCCCAAGCGCTTCGGTGCCGATCTGATAACCCGGCGTGAGCACGCGGATCCCGCCCGTGAACGGATCGTCGACCGTGCCGTTCCCAGCGCCGGCGTCGCCGTCAGGGCCCGTTCCGATGAAGTTGCCGACGATGAGGCCGCCACCTCCCGAAGGCGCTTCGATGCCCCAACGCGAGAAGTGGGTGATGACCAGCCCGCGGATGCTGCTCGCGGCCCGCAGGGTGAGTCCGTTCGCCGCCCCGGCGTTGGTGCCATTGAGCCAGATCGGGGGGAACGTGACAAAGCCAAGCTGCGTCGTGCCGTCGATGATCAGTCCCTCGGTGACATCGGGGAGCGGCGAGGCGGGATTGATCATCTCGGGGCCGAGGATGTCGAAGGCGATTGTGTCGGTGCCCGGTGAGTTCACGCCATCGTTCGCGCGGTTGATCGCGCCCCGCAGCGTGCAGGTCGTCGCGTCGCAGACGTCGGCGTCCGCCACATCGTTCACCGTGTAGACGTTGCCGGCCGGGACGAGGACCCTCTGACTCAGGACCGGCCCCAGCGGAGCGCCGCTCAGCATCTGCAGGCGGGCGATGAACTGATAGGAACCGGGGGCCGTGCCGTCCGGCACGGTCACCTGCCAGATGTAGTCAGCGATCGCACCGGGAGCGACGAGGGCTACGGGCTGATTCGCGTAGGTGCTCGCGGTGGGCCACCCGGTGTTCCAGGTCGGGTTCATCGAGGGCTGGCCACACTCGATCGAGAACAGGCTGCGCGACTGAGCGACCTGCTGGCAGGCCCTGAGGTCCGCCTGGGTCGCGGCGTCCGCGATCCACGAGGTCGTGCCGGAGTTGCGGTACTGGTATCGGATCGTGACGACCTGTCCGGGGCGGGCGACGTGCGTGTACGTCGTCGAGAGGAAGTCGGCGCCGGGACCGGGTGCGGGCGGGATGATCGTGGCGGCCGCTTGCTGCGCGACACCCGCAACTGGCGGCAGCACGCGGCCTGGCGCTTGCGTCGCCACGAAGACCACCGTCAGGACAACAACGAGCCACGTCCGTGAGCGCCCGGTCCCCACCACTTGCCCGTCCCCTCGGCCGACGACGTTCGCTTCCCCCTGCGAGCCGCCGGACCTGCGGGACTATAGGGGTAGTACCGGGGTACTACCAAGGCTCAGCGAACCCTGACCGTGTCATCTGGAGCACGCGCTACCCGACTGATACCCGCGCATGTCCGGCCCGATACTTCCTTTAATGCCGGCTAAACCGAAGACGGCCTTCGTCTGCCAGAACTGCGGCACGCAGTCGCCGAAGTGGGTCGGTCGCTGCCCGTCATGCGACGGCTGGAACACACTGGTAGAGGAGCGCGTGGTCGCTCCCTCGAAAGGCCGCGGCGCGACGCGCGCGCCGCGCGAGCCGATCGCGCTGAACGAGGTGTCCGCCGATGCGGAGCAGCGCATCCCCACCGGTCTCGCCGAATTCGACCGCGTCCTCGGCGGCGGCATCGTGCGTGGATCGCTCGTCCTCCTCGGTGGCGATCCCGGGATCGGCAAGAGCTCGCTGCTGATGCAGGCGTCTTCCTCGCTCGCGCAGCGTGGCAGCGTCCTCTACGTCTCCGGCGAGGAGTCCGCCGCGCAGATCAAGCTACGCGCGCGCCGCTTCGGCATCGAGGGCGGCAGCATCTTCGTGCTGAGCGAGACCGACCTCGGCACCGTCATCGAGGCGATCCGTCGCGTGCGGCCGATCTTCACTGTCATCGACTCGATCCAGACGATGTCGTCCGACGTCATCGGCTCCGCCGCAGGTGGCGTCTCGCAGCTTCGGGAATGCACCGCGCGGCTACTCGAGGTCGCGAAGGGCGATGACGTTCCGATCTTCCTCGTGGGGCATGTCACGAAGGAGGGCGCCGTCGCGGGCCCGCGCGTGCTCGAGCACATCGTCGACGCGGTGCTCTATCTCGAAGGCGAGCGCTTCCATGCGTTCCGCATCCTCCGGGGGACAAAGAATCGATTCGGTTCGACCGACGAGGTCGGCGTGTTCGAGATGGGGGAGTCGGGACTGCGCGAGGTCACCAATCCGTCCGAGGTCTTCCTCGAAGAGCGCAGCCGCGGCGTCGCCGGCAGCGTCATCGTCCCGACGGTCGAGGGCACGCGGCCGCTCCTCGTGGAGGTCCAGGCGCTCGTCACGCCGACGAGCTTCGGTCTGCCGCGTCGCACGGTGAACGGCGCCGATCCTCAGCGGGTCGCGGTGCTGCTCGCGGTGCTCGCGAAGCGTGCGGGTCTTTCGCTGGGAACGCACGACGTCTACGTCAATCTCGTCGGCGGCCTGCGAGTGCGCGAGCCCGCCGCCGATCTGGCCCTCGCGGTCGCCCTCGCGTCGGCGCTGCGCGACAAACCCGCCGACCCCCGCACCGTATTCGTGGGCGAACTGGGTCTCGGCGGCGAGCTCCGGCGCGTCCAGCGTGTGGCGGCGCGTCTCAAGGAGGCGCAGCGGCTCGGCTTCGAGCGCGCCGTCGTCCCACAGGCCAGCCTGAGCGATTTGAACGGGACGGGGTTGGAGGTCATCGGCGCGCCGACGCTCCGCGAGGCCCTCATGCGCTCCGGGATCGCCGAGCCCTAGCAAGCGGTCTCTAGACTCGTCGTGTGACCCAGCTCATCTCATCCCGGCGCAGCGTCGCCGTCGGCGGCCACATCTTCATCGGCCGGACGGACCGCTCGCCGCACTCTTATAGAAAGGAGCGACCCCAGTGGCCTTCATCCGTCTCGGAGCAGCACTCCTCGGCTGGATCTTCGGCTTCTTCCTCGGCGCCTCGCTGCTCGAGGTCACCGTCGTCACGCCGGTCAGCAATCAGGTCCTCGTGGTATTTCTTCTCGCGACCGCGTGCGCGATCCTCGGCTGGCTCGGCGCACCCTACGTCACCGTGCTTCCGGCCCGCATCATCCGGGAGCGGATCCAAGCGGCATCGGCGGGCGATCTGGTCGGCGGCGCATTCGGAGGTGGCGTCGGGCTGATCCTGGCGCTGTTCCTCGCGTTCCCGCTGTCGTTCCTGCCCGACAACGCCGGCCGCTTCGCGCCGATCATCTGCGCGGTCGTGCTTGGCGCGATCGGTGCGGCCGCCGGCGCGATCAAGCGATCGGAGCTCGGCGCGCTCGCGCGTGAGATCCGTCCCGGCCGCCGCGACCGCGTCGCGGGCAGCGAGCGCGCGCTGCTCGACACCTCGGTGATCATCGACGGGCGCGTCGCCGACGTGGTGAAGAGCGGCTTCATCCGCGGCACGCTGATCGTGCCGCGATTCATCCTCGCGGAGCTCCAGTTCTTCGCCGACTCGCCGGACAACTCGAAGCGCGAGCGCGGCCGGCGCGGTCTCGAGATGCTGTCGCGAATGCAAAAGGAGGCGACCGTCCAGATCGAGCTGCTCGACGCCGATCCCATCGCGAACGGCGCCGACGGAAAGCTCGTCGTCCTGGCGCGACAGCTCGGCGTGCCGATCATGACGAACGACTATGGGCTGAACCGCGTGGCCGAGCTGCAGGGCGTCACGGTCCTCAACGTCAACGATCTCGCGAAGGCGGTGCGCCCCGTGGTGCTCCCGTCCGAGGAGATCACCGTGCGGATCACGCAGGAAGGAAAGGAGCCGGGGCAGGGCCTTGGCTATCTCGAGGACGGCACGATGGTCGTGGTCGAGAACGGCGCGCGCCATCTGAACACCGAGCTCACCGTCACCGTCATGCGCGTGCTGCAGACCGTCGGCGGCCGGATGATCTTCGCGCAGCCGAAGGGGGAGATCGTCGAGGCCCGCCGCCCGAGGGCCGCAAGCCACTAAGTGCCCGCGGTGCTCGCGATCCTCGCTGCCGGCAGCTCGTCGCGCGCCGGCGTCGACAAGGTGCTCGCCGATCTCGGCGGTCACCCCGTCCTGATG
>JBKPCZ010000220.1:0-2338 GCA_046727665.1 Chloroflexota bacterium | reverse complement strand
CCATGAACGCGAATCGCCATTCGCGGTGTGGACTCAATCGTGAAGGCCAGTCCACCTACGGCCGCTATTGCTAGAGGTACTTCCTGCCCTGCAGACGGTCGGGGACGACGAGGCCCAGCGCGGCGATCTTCGGTTCCATCTCCGCGATGTACTGACGGCGCGCCTCTTCATTCGTGCGGCGCTTCAGGCCCCACTCGAG
The DNA here is from genome assembly GCA_046727665.1 of Chloroflexota bacterium. Taxonomy (GTDB): domain Bacteria; phylum Chloroflexota; class Limnocylindria; order P2-11E; family P2-11E; genus CF-39. The sequence goes on along the minus strand of JBKPCZ010000220.1, from coordinate 2,139 downwards.
ATAGCGCTCGGTCCGCGAGGATCCCGACTTCCCGAACATGTCGAGCCCGACGACGAACCATTTGTCGACCGCGGCCTGCGCCTGGGCCTTGCCGTCGGCGCCAGACGTCACCAGCTTCTCGAGCTGCTGCTCTCCGTACGCAACGTGGCCCTTCTCCTCGCGCAGGATCACGGGGAGCGTGTCGTCAATGGCCGCGAATGTCGAGCCGACCATCTCCTCGAGCTGGTACTGACCGACCTTGTCGATGAGGAAGCCGAATGCGGCGAAGTCCGCCCAGGTGGGCATGTCCTCCTTGAAGGCGTCGACCTCGCGCTTGCTGCGCGGCCGCTCGAGGATGTCGGAACGGTCGACGTCGATGAGATTGAGCAGGCGGAGCATCTTGCGGCAGTGGTCGATCTCCTCCGACGCGATGCGGGCGACGCGCCACTGGTCATCGACCGTCGGAGCGCGCAGCGTCCAGTGATCGACATAGATGTGCGGCCCGCCGATCTCGCAGTCCGCCTGGATCGTGAGCAGGCGGACGAGGAGATCCTTGTACTCGGCCGGCATCTTTGGAAAGTCCTTGGGCGTGACCTTGTCGTTGAACTGCGACATCGCGCCTCCGGTGGACGAATACTAGCGAGCGCGCGCCGTGCTACCGGCCGTACCGCCGTCCGGCGCGGTGGGCGCGTAGCCCTCGAGCTTCGCGATCTCAGCGCGCACCTTCTCGGCGGTGATCGGCAGCGACATCACACGCGCACCGACCGCCGCATCGATCGCGTTCGCGATCGCCGCGCCGACCGCGGGATTCGCCAGCTCGCCCGCGGACTTCGCGCCGAACGGACCCGGACCCGGCGCGTCGGTGATGAGGACGAGGCGCAGCGGCGGCGCGTCGGCGATCGTCGGGATCTTGTAGTCCCCAAGGTTCGTCGTCGTCACGCGCCCCTCGTCGAGACGCAGCTCCTCCATGACCGCCTGCCCAAGACCGAACACGAATCCGCCCTCGAGCTGGCCGCGCACCGCGACCGGGTTGATCACGGTACCGACGTCGGCCACCAGGACCGCGTCCGTGATGCGGAACGACCCCGTCTCGCGATCGACGGCCACCTCGATGGAGTACGCGTAGGTCCCGTACACGTGCTCGTTCTGCTCGCCCGCGCCGGTGACGACTATCGGCGCGCCGACGCGCGCCGCCTCGTCGAGCGTCACACCCAGCTCGTCGATACGCGCCTTGAGCTTGCGCGCGCCATCCAGTGCGGCATTGCCGGCCACGGGCGTCACGCGGCTGCCGCCAACGCCAGGATCGACGTTCGCCTGACCGGTATCGCCACGGCGTACGCGCACCCGTGACAGGTCAATGCGGAGCTCGCGCGCGACGACGCGCTGGATCATCGTGTGCGCACCGCCGCCCTGATCGGCCACGCCGGTGAGCACGTCGATCGACCCGTCCGTCGCCAGCGTGAGCGTGAGCGACGTCTTGCCGCGACCCACATGGCGCGCCGAGAACGCGACGCCTCGTCCGTGATCCTTGGCGAGCGTCCCACCCGACCGCGAAGCGGCACGCAGCGTCGCGAGGACCCGCGGCGCCTCCGAGTCGTGCCACACCGCGCCCTCCACGTCGGTCTCGCCCGCGCGGATCGCATTGCGCTCGCGGAGCTCGAGGGGGTCGATCTGCATCGCGCTCGCGATGAGGTCGAGATGCGACTCGGCCGCGAAGGTGTGCTGCGGCTGGCTCGGAGCGCGCGCGTGGCCCGCGGGCAGCGTGTTCGTGTACGCGGCGATCGCCTCCACGCGTGCGGCGGGCACGCGATACCCGGCAAGGGTCAGCGTCGGACCTCCAGGCAGCAGGCCGGCGACGGGCTTTCCCGCGGCGTAGGCGCCGCCGTCGAACACGACACGCGCCTGGTGCGCGGTGATGCGGCCGTCCCGGTCGACCGCGGTGCGAAGCCGGATGCGGGCGGCGTGCCGCGTGTTCGAGATCTGCAGCTCGTCCGCGTAGCGGAGTACCGAGCGCACCGGTCGCCCGGTCGCGCGCGCGAGGAAGTACAGGGCGAACTCGTCGAGTGAGAGGCCCTTGCCGCCGAAGTCGCCGCCGACGTGCGGCGTGTCGACGACGATGCGCTCGGCCGGGACGCCGATCGTCACCGCCATCTGGTCGCG
>JBKPCZ010000219.1:0-5786 GCA_046727665.1 Chloroflexota bacterium | reverse complement strand
TGCCGCGCAGCAGGCCGACGACGTTGATCCCTTCGACCTCTCGCACCGGCGTGAGCGGCAGTGTCATGCGCACGGTGACGTCGGTCTCGAACGCCGGCGACGGCGCCAGCGGGTTCGCCCGCCGCACGCGGACGGCGTTCTGCACCTGCGTGACGGTCCTCGCCGCGGGCGCCAGCAGCTCGTTCGCGACGCCCTCGCTGATCACGAGGACCGGGATCGTCGGCGAGAAGAAGCGGGGGATGAACGAGTAGCGGATCGAGGTATCGCCGATGACGAGAACGCCCACCGCCCCCTCCGCGAACGCATTCTCGACCGCGCTGCCGGCCGAGGGTCCGGTGACGAGCGCGATGCGACCGCGTGTCGTGACGCCGGCGAAGTCGTCCTGCCCGCTGCCCTTCGCCGCACCGCCGACCACGACGATCGGTGCCTCGACGTCGCCGCTTCCCGAGCGGCCGCCGACGCTCTCGGTGAAGTCGACGCGGTGCTTCCATGACTTCGCGTCGGCGCCGGTGCGTGTGAGTGCGGGCGTTGCGCTCAGGTCCACGATCGGCATCGCGAAGCGCTGGAAGTAGGTGCTGCTGTCTCCGAGTGGCTCGAGCCCGATCGCCTTGAACTGATCGGCCACGTACCGCGCGGCATCGAGGTAGCCGGACGAACCGCTGTAGCGACCGCCGCGCGCTGGGTCGGCGAGATAGGCGATGTGCTCCCGAGCCTTCGCTCCGTCGAAGACGGCAGCGCCGGGGATGGCGACCGCGCCGGCCGACGCGGTGGACGACGCGGTTGGCGATGCTGCTGGGGTCGGCGACGCGACGACGGCGGACGGTCCGCACGACGCGACGAGCACGGCAGCGAGCAGCAGGCGTCTCATCCGGTCGCCGCCATCTCGAGCACGGATTGCAGCGCCACCTCGCCCGAGGCGCGCAATCGTGACGGGTCGACCGTCCTCGGCGTGTCGCCCACGGTGTGGAACGGGCCGAGATCGGTCCCCGAGAGCACCACCGCCGGGACGCGTCGACGGAGGAACGCGAGGTGGTCGCTACCGCCGATGCTTGGCGTGTAATCAAGGTCGTAGCCGAGCCGCTCGGCCGCCGCCTTCAGTCGCTGGTGGAGCTCGAAGCTCTCGTCGGATGCGGCGAGGCTGCCGCAGCATCCGGTCATGTCCAGATTGAGGAAGGCCACGATGTTCTCGGCGCGATACGGCGTGGTGACGGCGTTCGCCAGGAAGGCGTCCGCGCCGATGAGCCCCTCCTCCTCGCCGGAGAACGCGACGAAGATCACCGAGTTCTTCAGCATCGCCCTCTTCGCGGCGAGCACCCTCGCGACCTCGATCGTGACGGCCGGCCCCGACGCATTGTCGTTCGCCGCGGGGTAGATCGTGCCATCCGGATCCGTTCCGACCCCGTCGAGATGCCCGCCGATGACGACGAACTTCTTCGCCCGCTCAGGATCGCTGCCGCGGAGCATGCCGACGACGTTCATCGTCCGAACGGGCTCCGGCGGCGTGATCGACACCTCGATGCGGACGCGCGTGGGGGTGTCGAACGACAGCGGCTCGGGCGACGTGCGGACGAGGCTGGGCCGCTGCTCCGCACGGCGGCGCCGCTCCTCGAGCGTGCGGCGCAGATCCGCGATGCGCTTTCCGGAGGACGCGATCAGCTCGTCGGCCACGGCCTCGCTGACGGTGATGACCGGCAGCGTGTCCCGCTCGAAGAACGCGCTGTACGACGGCCGGATCATCCCGCGCTCGGGAGCGGCAACGAAGATCACGGCCTTCGCGCCCGAGCGGATCGCCGCGTCGATGGGATCGCCCTGTGTCGGACCGGCGATGAGCACGATGTTCCCTTCGGGATGCGTACCCTGGTAGTCGCTGTAGTCCTGCGTGCGGATCCCGCCACCCACATACACGACGTTGCCCTCGGCGGCGCCGCTCGAGGCGCGGCCGCCGACGCGCTCGCTGAAGTCCACGCGCGGCTGATAGCGCTTCGCGCCGTCGCCGATGCGCGCGAAGAGGGGCATCGCGTTCAGCTTGACGATGTTCGTACCCCAGTTCTGGAAGTACGTGCCGTCGCTGCCGAGCGGCTCGAGGCCGATGGACTTGAACTGGTCGGCCACGTAGCGCGCGGACTCGTTGTATCCGGGAGAGCCGATGTACCGGCCGGCGCGCGCCGGATCGGCGAGCCAGTCGACGTGCGCGTGGGCGCGGGCGGCGTCGAACTCGCGCGCGACGGAGACGTAGCCGCCGGCCGGTCCGATGTACGGGCTCGCGAGCCGGAAGGCGATGAAGACCGCGAGGACCGCGATCCCGGTGCGCAGCGACAGGAGCTTTCCGAGTGCGACTGGAGCGCGCTCGAGGAAGGTCCGGAGGCCGTGGCCGATGAGGTTGAAGCCGAGGACGGCGCTCGCGAATGCGGTCGCGGGGACGAGCGCGATCCACGCGGCATTGAAGATCTCGAATCGGCCCTGCGCGAGCAGCGCTCCCCACTCCGTCGTCGCGAAGATGAACTCGCTGCCGCCGCCGCGCGCGGTGACGGCGGTGGACACGGTCTGGCCGCCGCCGACGACGATGCCCAGGAATCCGAGCTCGCCGAGCACGAGGAGGATCGCGCTGGCCTCGAGCGCGGCCGCGACCGCGAGCATGGGCAGCAGGTTCGGGAGAACGTGGCGCGCGAAGACGGCGAACTCGGAAAGGCCGAGGGCGCGGGCTGCCTCGAGGAACGGCCGCCCGCGCAGTGCGACGACGGCCGAGCGTGTGGCCCGGCCGAAGCCCCACCAGCCGGTGATCGCGAGCGCCGCGGCAAAGGCGCTGACGCCCGAGCGTATGTCGAACGCGAAGATCCACAGCATCGCGAAGAGCACCGTGGGAAACGCGCCGAACGCATCGATGAGGGCGGACACGCCACGATCGAGGGTCGAGCCGGCGAACCAACCGCCGAGCGCGCCAAGCGTGGTGCCGACCGCGAGGCGCACGACGAGCACGACGAAGGCGATCGCAAGCGTCGCGCGCGCGCCGTACAGGACGCCCGCCCAGAGGTCGCGGCCAGCGCGGTCCGAGCCCAGCGGGTAGCCGTACATACCCGGATCGAAGGGCGCGAGGACCGAGCGGGTGCCGTCCACGATCAGCGTGGTGCTCTTGAGCGGATCGACCTTCGTGATGAGCGGCGCCGCGACGGCGACGGCGATCCAGCCGCCGATGATCGCGATGCCCAGGATCAGCTGCAAGGTCAGCGCCCGCCGCATCACGCGGCCGCTCCGGTGGAGGCGTGCACCAGGCGTGCGGCGGCCGCGTCGAGGGCGAAGCGGACGACGGCGATCGTCACCACGAGCGCGCCGAGCAGGGTGCCCGCGGTCGCGGCGTCGAATCGCTGGATGGCCTGCAGCAAGGAAAAGCCGAGCCCTGGCCACGAGAAGAACACCTCGACGACGGGCAGCGTCGACAGCCCGATCGAAAGAGCGGCCGCGATCGCGCCCAGGATCGGCACGAGCGCGTTGCGCAGCGCGTGACGGCCGATGACGACACGCTCCAAGAGGCCCTTGGACCGTGCGGTCCGCACATAGTCGGCGCCGAGCTCCGCGTCGACAGCGACGAACGCGAAGCTGGCGATCTGGGCGAATGGCCGCGCGGCTAGGACGAGCGTCGGAAGGATGAGGTGGTCGTCGATGCCGAAGCCGAAGCTCGGCCAGAGGCGAATGTTGTAGCGCCGCACCATCTCCGCGGACAGCAGGATGAGGAGGATCGCGAGGAGGAACGACGGCGTCGAGATGACCGCCATCGTGCCGCCCATGAGCGCGCCGCGTAGCCGGCGGCTCCGCGTGGCGGCCGCAACGACGCCCACGGCGACGCCGAGGATCGTCGCGAGCGTCACCGCGAGACCGACGAGCAGCATGCTCTTCGGATATGCGTCGAGGAGCACCTCGCCCATCGACCGCCGCCGTCCGCCCAGGATCGACGTCGAGGTGGCCTCGCCGAGCGAGCCCTGGAACAGGCTCGCGAAGTAGTCCTGCGTCCCTTCCCAGGCCTGGGTGAGGATGTCCCACAGCGGCGCGTGATCGAAACGGCTGCGCGCGGCGACGAGCGCGATCTGCGCGAGCACGACGATGAGGACGAAGGTGAAGATGACGAGCAAGACACGCGTGAGGACCGCGACGGCAGCGCGACTCAACGGGGGTCGACGAGGGGCATGTCGACCTAGAATACCGAGCAAATCCCCATGAAGTTCTACGTCACGACCGCCATCGCCTATGTCAACGATCGCCCCGGACTCCACCATGGATACGAGTTCACGGGCGCGGACGCGCTCGCGCGTTTTCGCCGCCAGCGCGGCGACGACGTCTTCTTCCTCACCGGGACCGACGAGAACGCCACGCGCAACGAGCAGGCGGCGAAGGAGCAGGGGATCCCCACGCGACAGCTCGTCGACAAGTACGCTGGCGAATTCCGGCAGATGGCGGACCTGTGGAACATCTCGTACGACCGCTTCATCCGCACCACGGACGCGGACCACGTCGCGGGCGTGCAGGAATTCGTGCGCCGCTGGATCGCGAACGATGACGTGTATCTCTCGAAGTACGAGGGTCTCTATTGCACGAGATGCGAGGCGTTCTACGAGGAGAGCGATCTCGTCAACGGTCGCTGTCCGATCCACGACACCACCGACACCATCCAGCGGCTCAGCGAGGAGAACTACTTCTTCCGGCTGAGCAAGTACGAGAAGGCGCTGAAGGACCTTTATCGCGAGCGTCCCGAGTTCTGCGTCCCAGAGATCCGGCGCAACGAGGTGCTGGGTTGGCTCGACCGCGGTCTGCGCGACATCAGCGTGTCACGGCGGAACCTCACTTGGGGGATCCCGTTCCCCGACAAGCCCGGACACACCGTGTACGTGTGGTTCGACGCGCTCATCAATTACGTGACTGGCGCCGGCTTCGGCACCGACGAGAAGAAGTTCCAGACCTGGTGGCCGTGTGACGTCCACGTCATCGGAAAGGACATCACACGCTTCCACTGCATCTACTGGCCAGCGATGCTCATGGCCGCCGGGGTCGAGTTGCCACGCCAGGTCTACGCGCACGGGTTCCTCGAGTACGCCGGACAGGGTCGGCTCTCGCGTTCGAGCGGGAACATGATCGATCCCATCGCCGCCGCCAACGAGTGGGGACCGGACGCACTCCGTTATCTGCTGCTGCGCGAGGCGCCGTTCGCCAAGGACTCGCCGATCTCGCCCGAGATCCTCGACCTTCGCTTCAACGCGGATCTCGCGAACGGCCTGGGCAATCTCGTGTCGCGCGCGACCAAGATGGTCGAGCTGTACTGCGAGGGGCGCGTCCCCTCGCCGGGAACGAGCGGTCCCTCCGAGAAGGCACTGCGAGAGACGGCCGAGCGCGCCCTCGCGACGCATGACGAGTCCGCGTCGCGGCTGGATTTCGCCGATGCGCTCGCGGCCGTGTTCGGCGTGGTCGAAGAGGCGAACAGGCATTTCCAGCGCACGCAGCCATGGCAGTCCGTGAAGGACCCCGCACGCAAGGCCGAGGTCGAGGCCTCGTTGTACGCGGGGCTGGAGGCTGTACGACTCGTCGCCTATCTCCTGTTCCCGTACATGCCGACCATCAGCCCGCGCATCGCCGACGTGCTTGGCGTGGAATCGCCCGCGTCGGCGAAGTGGGAGACCGTCGCGCGCTGGGGCCTGCTTCAGCCGGGGAAGCAGATCCGCTCCGCACCTTCGCTCTTCCCGCGTCTCGAGCGAGCGAAGAGCGCCTGACGGCGCGCGCGTGATCGACGCTCACGCGCATCT
>JBKPCZ010000218.1:0-8692 GCA_046727665.1 Chloroflexota bacterium | reverse complement strand
GGAGAAGATCCGGTGTGCGGCGGTTGTTGCGCTTGTCGTCGTACCAGGCATCCGCCTCGCGCTCATCGACAGCGGTCTCCGCACGGAAGAACTCGGGCACGTAGTCGAACATGAAGCGCCGCCCGCTGGCGTTGCGCAATGTGCCGCCGTCGCCGCGCACGCCCTCCGTGACGAGCAGGCCGCGGACACTCGTGGGCCAGACCATGCCGGTCGGGTGGAACTGCGTCATCTCCATGTCGATGAGGTCGGCGCCCGCGTCGAGCGCCATGCCGTGGCCGTCCCCGGTGTACTCCCAGGAGTTGGACGTGATCTGCCAGGACTTGCCGACGCCGCCGGTCGCGAGCACGACGGCCTTCGCGCGGAACAGCACGAGCTTTCCGCTCTGGCGCCAGTAGCCGAACGCCCCGGAGAGAGCGCCGTCCTCGGTGAGGAGGCGGTACAGCGTGCACTCCATGAACACGTCGATGCCGCGGTGCACCGCGTGGTTCTGGAGGGTTCGGATCATCTCGAGTCCGGTGCGGTCGCCGACGTGCGCGAGCCGGGCGTACCGGTGACCCCCGAAGTCGCGTTGCAGGATGAGGCCGTCTTTCGTCCGGTCGAACAGCGCACCCCACTCCTCGAGCTCGAGGACGCGGTCCGGTGACTCCTGCGCGTGGATCTGGGCCATCCGCCAGTTGTTCAGCAGCTTGCCGCCGCGCATGGTGTCGCGGAAGTGGACCTTCCAGTTGTCCTCCTTCCACACGTTGCCCAGCGCCGCGGCGATCCCGCCCTCGGCCATCACCGTGTGCGCCTTCCCGAGCAGCGACTTGCAGACGAGCGCCGTCTTCACGCCCATCGCGTTCGCCTCGATGGCCGCGCGCAGACCGGCGCCGCCCGCGCCGATGACGACGACGTCGTAGTCGTGCGTCTCGTACTCGGCCATCAGGCGTTCCCCGCCTCGGCTCGGCGCTTGATCGCGCGCAGCCACATCACGCGGATGAACGCGCTGCCCAGATTGATGAGGCGCCAGTAGGCCGCGAACCGGCGTCGCGACGCCTCGTCGGTCGCGTAGACACGCGTCTCCGTCGAGAGAAGGCAGGCGCCGCCCGGACGTGGCGCGATCGCGAAGTTCATCGCCGCGAGCGCGAAGCCCTGCCTTGACGCGAGCGCCGCGAACTCGGCCGGGGTCGATGGCCGCGCGCGCGGCGTCCCGGCTGGCGCCACGACCACGGTACCGACAACGATCTCCCTCTCGCTATCGGCGAGGGTGAGGAACGAGGTCGAGGTCGCCACCTCGAGCAGCGGCCGGCGCTCGGGCGCGTTGAGGATGCTCTCCGGACCCGGCCGGCCGAGCCTTCGCAGCCACGTCAGCGCGCGGAAGAGGAAGATCTCCCGGGCGGTCATTTCTTTGATCGCGCGATAGACGCGCTCCGGCGTGGCCCGGACGATCGTGGAGTGCACCTCGTGGAATTGATAGGAAGGAGCCACACGGTCGAGCTCGCTCGGGCGATGCGTCGCGGCCATGACGGTCACGAGATCCACCGCAGGTCGGTGATGACGCCCATCGCCACCAGGCGGATGTACAGGTCGGTGAGCATGACGCCGAAGAGGCTGAACCACGCCCAGCGGGAGTGTCGCACGTTCAATCGGTTCGCCAGGCTCCAGAGCCGGAAACGCAGCGATGCGTGGTGGAACGAATCGAGATAGCCGCCGACCAGATAACGCGCGGCGTGGCATCCCAGGGTGTATCCGCTCAGTAGCACGACGTTGGCGAGCATGATCAGCGACCCCACTCCGACACCGAAGCGTCCGTCGAAGTTGAAGGCGAGGATCGCATCCCACCACAGGATCACGAGCACCAGGATCGCGAGGTAGAGCGTGTAGCGGTGGATGTTCTGCAGCACCCAGGGAAAGCGCGTCTCGCCGCCGTATTTCGCCCGCGCGTCGGGGACCGTGCACGCGGGTGGCGACCAGAAGAACGCGCGGTAATACGAGCGGCGGTAGTAGTAGCAGGTGACGCGGAACGCGAGGGGCGAGCCGACGATGAGGAACGCGGGCGACAGGTTGTACCAATCGCCGATGATCGCGAAGGTGGGATGGACGCAGCCCGTCGTGAGGCACGGGGAGTAGAACGGCGACAGATACGGATCGAAGTAATAGTTCGCGTTCTGAACGCTGACGACGAACGCGTAGACGGCGAACAGCCCCAGGACGGCCACGATGAAGAGCGGCTCGATCCACCACAGATCGTGACGCTCGTGCGGACGCTGCCTGACGCTCGCGGTCGTCGTCGCCACCGGTCCTCACGGTAGGTAGTTGCCTGTCAGATGGCAAAGATATGGAAGTGCTCATCACGATAGCCCTAGGCTATGGAGCGTGGAGCTCCACCAGCTGCGGTACTTCGTGGCCGTCGCGGAGCGGCGTCACTTCACGAAGGCCGCACGCGCACTCGCGGTCGCGCAGCCCTCGATCTCGAAACAGATCCGGCGCCTGGAGGACGAGCTCGGCGCGCCACTCTTCCACCGAATGCGCGGCAACGTCGCGCTCACGCCGGCCGGCGAGGCGCTGCTGCCTCTCGCCCGGCGCGTGCTCGCCGACGTCGAGGGAGCGGAGAGCGAGGTGCGCGACCTCACCGGCATGCGCCGCGGTCGCCTGTCGGTCGGCGCGACGCCGAGCCTGTCGACCACGCTGGTCCCGCCGGCGATGGCGCGCTACCACCAGAGCTATCCGGGCATCGAGCTCGTCCTCCACGAAGCGGGCTCGCGCGATCTGGTGCGCGAGCTCGAGCAGGGAGTGCTCGATGTCGCCCTGGTGATCCTGCCCATGCGCGACGAGATCCTCGAAACGACGCCGCTGCTCCGCGAGGAGCTCGTCCTCGCCGTACCGAAGTCGCATCCGCTCGCCGAGCGCCGGAGCGTTTCGATCGCGGAGCTTCGCGGCGTCCCGCTGGTGATGTTCCGCGATGGCTACGACCTGCGGGCCGCGACGCTCGCCGCCTGCCGACGCGCCGGATTCGAGCCGACCTTCGCGCTGGAGGGCGGCGAGATGGATGGCGTGCTGCGCATGACCGCCGCGGGTGTGGGTGTCGCCGTCGTCCCCAGCCTCGTCGTCGAGCGCGGCGGTCCATTGCGCGCGGTCCGCATCGCGAAGCCCGAGCTCACGCGGACGATCGGCTTCGCGCATCGGCGCGATCGCCGCCTCACGCGCGCGGCACAGGAGTTCATCACGACGGTGCGCACGCTGGTCGCGACGCGCGAATGGCTGGCGCGCACGCCGGCTGGCCTGACGGTCCTCGACAGCGCCGCCGCGCCGCGAGCCCGCCGCCCGGCGAGGTCCTAACGCAGCGTGAAGACCTCGACCGTGTTCGTCCTGCCGCGCACCTGAGCCTCCCCCAACGAGCGCAGCCCCACGCCATCTTCCTTGAGGTGTCCCGCGGTCGCGGCCGACAGCACGGCGTCGACCTTGTAGTCCTTCGTGAGCGTCTCCATGCGGGACGCCGTGTTCACCGTGTCGCCGATCGCCGTGTAATCGGAGCGCTCGGGCAGGCCGATCGCGCCCAGCACGACGTCGCCGGTGTGCATGCCAACCCCGAACTGCACGACCGGCTCGCCCCTGCGCGCGCGGTCGGCGTTGAGCGTGGCGATGCTCGAGCGGATCGCGAGCGCGGCACGCGCGGCGGCCGGCGCGCCGCGCGCCGGGTCGCCCATCGCGCCGAAGATCGCCATGAGGCCGTCTCCGGTGAATTTGTCGAGGATTCCGCCGGCATCGATCACCGAGCGCGCCATGACGCGCAGGTAGGCGTTCATCACCTCGATCACCTGCTCCGGCAAGAGCTTCTCCGCGAGCGCCGTCGAACCGCGCAGGTCGGCGAAGAGGATCGTCACGGTCTGCCGCTCACCTTCGAGACGCAGCGGGTCGCCGCCGATGACGCGCTCGACCACGGTCGGCGGGAGGAAACGCTCGAGGCCACGCCGGCGGTCCAGCTCGAGGAACAGCGCCCCGAGCGCGAGCACCGTCGCCGCGAACATGAGCGCGTGGTACTCCCACCATGAGAGCGTCCACACCGGGCCGAGGAACTGCGACAGCTGCGCCTGCGCGAGCAGCACGTATGACGCGACGAGCGCGCCCTGCATCGGGAGGCGGCTCCGAACGTAGTCGCGGCCCTGCGACCACGCGGCGAAGCCGTAGCAGACGACCGTGCTCCCCGATACCAAGTACGGGACGATCCCCCCGCCACCGTAGATGTCGGGCGGCGTGTAGCCGGGCGTGCCGTACGTGCGCGGGTCGTAGCTGGCATACGCGCCGCCGCCGACCAGGATCCAGCGCGCGAGACCGCCGAACGCGGCCGGCCAGCCGATGGCGATCACGGCGTACGCACCGATCGCCACCGCGACGACCGCGAGCAGCGTCCGCGGGCGCACGCGCTGCTCCAGGAACGAAGCGACGGGCGTGTAGCGGATCGCGAAGAAGAGCGCCGAGGTCAACAGGGCCAGCTGCGCGGACACGCCCACGACCAGACCGGCGTCGTCCTTCTTGTCGCCACGCTGCAGCACGTCGGGCGTGGAAAGCCCGTGGACCGCGAAGATCCCGGCCATGCACAGGAATCCCACCGCGATGAGCAGGCTCCGGTGGTGGCCGGTGCCGAGCGCGGCACGCGCTACGAAGATCGCCACGAGCAGCGCGACGATCGAGACGTTGGTCGTGATCACGAAGTGCTCGACCGGTACGTCGACCAGGCTGTTGCGCTCCGGCTCGGCGAGCAACGCCGCGAGGACGAGCGTCGGCGAGAGCACGACAAGGAGCAGGACGAGCGGACGCCAGGGGAGCGACCTCACGGTCGCAGTCTAGGAAGGCTTAGGCGGTCTGGGCCGCGCGCGCGACCTTCGGAAGGAGCTGATCGAGGTCGAACGGCTTCCCCACCACGTCGGTGGCGCCGACGGACTTCGCGTGACGTGCGAGATCGTTCGCGGCCGAAAGGACCACGATGGGGATCGATGCCCGCTCGCGCAGGCGCTTCGCGAAGGTCCAGCCGTCCATGATCGGCATCATCAGATCGAGCACGATGACGTCGGGCCGCCACCTTTCGCAGACGGAGAGAGCGTCCTGGCCGTTGGTCGCGGGCACGACCTCATAGCCGTCGTCCTCGAGCGCGGTCGAAAGCAGCTCGCGGATGCTCGCATCGTCATCGACGACCAGGACACGCTTCCGGATACCCACCCGCGGGAGCATGCCACAGCCCCGCGGGCGAACAGCCTACTTAGCTGCTCGATCTGAGTGATGCAGCGAACACTGCCGGGATGAGGATGAAGCCGATCGCCAGCGTCGCGACCCAAAGCCACAGCGCCTCCGGATGGCAGGTGACGAGTCCGAAGCAGCCCTCGATCGAGCGCTGCCGTTCGACCAGCAACAGCGGCAGGCTGGCCGGCGATGCGACCACGGTCGCGGCCGCGAATGTGGTCGCGATGGTCGGGATCGACCTTGACAGCGTTCCGGCGCGGGGATCGATCGCGCGCGCCGATTGGCGCGCCCAGACGAGCGCGACGAGCGTTGCGAGGCAGGCGAACGACACCGACTGACCGAAGCGTTCGTCGCGCGGCGTCGGGACGAGCGGCAACGCGAGCTCGAACACCGTGAGCGCTGCCCAGTACGCGAGTTTGATCGTGGTGACGCGGCCGACGAGGAGGGCGAGTGTGGCCTGCCGCGGCGGCGGTCTTTGTGCCTCGGTGCCTACCGGTAGGTGGTCCACCACTTCTGGAGGAAGTACAGGACCGCGATCAGGATGATCGTCGTGACGAACACCATGTAGAACTCGCCCGATTCGCCGACCTCAGCGATCACGCTATTTGAGCCCCTGCAGGTACTCGACGAGCTTGCGGATCGATGCCTCGTCGAGCTGGCCGCCTTCGGTGTTCAGCCATACGGGCATGATGACGCCTGGCTTGACCTTCGGCGCGTTCGAGATCCAGTGGAACAACCAGTCGGCGTCGCCGGAGGCTTTGGCCCTCTTGTTCTCGTCGTTGATCGGCCCCTCGGTGCCGTAGTGCGCGAGGTTCGGCGCGGTAGGGACGACGCTCGGCTTGCTGGCATCGAAGCTATGGCAGGTCGTGCAGTACGCCTGTGCGATCTCCGCCCCCGATTGCACCGGTGGTGGCGGTGGCACCTCGACGTCGGTGGTCGTGACGCCCTCGAGGTGACCGCGGATCGTGACGATGTCGGCCCAGTCGTCCTGGGTCCCGTGCATGATGAAGTTCACGAGCTGACTCACCTGCTCGGGATTGAACGGCCCGCCCTCTGACTGGCCCCAGGCCGGCATCGAGTAGTTCGGTGGATTGTTGGCCTTGCCCCGGGTGATGGTGAGCCGAATGAAATCCTCGCGCGTCTTCAGCCCCTGCGGATCATCCTTCAGGGTCTCGTACTTGTTGGCGGCCGTGTTCAGCGGCTTGCCCGGCAGCGGCTTTCCATCCTTGTCGGTCTCGCCGTTGCCAAGTCCCTGCTTGCCATGGCATGGATAGCAGAAGTTCGCGTACAGGTTCTTGCCACGCTCGATCGAATGCTCGAGCTGCCGTTCGGCCGCAGCGGCGCGCAGCGACAACGAGCCCTCGGGGATGATCTGCAGCAGCAGATATCCGCCGACCAGACCGAAGAGCGCGAAGAGCATGACGCCGCCCGCGACGATCTTGCGATCGAGATTGCCGGCGATCTCGAGCGGATCCGGCGCGGCCGGGATCGGCGCGACCCAGTAGGGCGTCGGCTGTTCGACCGTATCCCCCGGACCGTAGTGCTGCCGCAGCAGCTCAACGCCGGTCGCGGGCTTCTCCTCCGGCTCGATCTGCTGCTGGTGGTACGCGATGAAGCCGAAGTACGCGAGCAATGCGACGAACAGGAGGAGGCTGGCCGCGGCCAGGATGACGTTGATATCCATTAGGTGTCCGCGACCTCGACATGAGCGGGGTCCCATTGGTTGTTCGACCGCTTCATCAAGTTGAGCGGATTGGTGTCCACGACGATCGCGCCGTTGACGTCGGCAAGGTGGAAGAGATCAAGGCCGCGCGGCGCCGGGCCGCCGATGACGAGCGCTGTCGTCTTCTCGTAGAGCGAGCCGTGACACGGGCAGTGGAACTGGTCCTCGCTCTTGTTCCAGGGCACGGTGCAGCCGAGGTGCGTGCACTTGCGATACGCCGCGGCGATGGCCCCCGGACCGTGGATCAAGAAGAAGCGTCCCTCGGTGTTGAGGATCGGCTCGTCCTTCGTCGCCTGGAACTTCGCGATGATCTCGGACTTCTTTCCAGCAGGGACCTTCGCGCCGAGGCCCTCGATCTTGATGACCTTGAAGAAGGGCAGGAACGCAGCGCTCAGCTCGGTCACCGCCAGCAGCGTCGCTGTGAGGAAGCCGATGCGCAGGAGCTGCCGGCGCTTGACGCGCGACACGAGACCGCCGGCCACGATCGAGGTGTCGTCGTGCGGTCGGATCACTTCATCACTTCGTCGGCGCGAAGCACTGATGCGTCTCCGGCAGCGCCCACGGTGCGTAGAGGTCCATGCCCGGACCGCGCAGCGACGTACCCACCACGGTGAGGACGAGGTACGTGACGACGAACCCGGTCCAGATCGCGATCATCCACTCGCGCGTGCCCCCGCCGAACAGCCGTTTGGTGAGCTGCACGAGCAGGACCGGCAGCGCGAGCATGAGGAAGATCGGGATGATGTAGTTCGGGATGAGCTCGCGGCCACCAGGGAAGTACTGGCTGGCGAACTCCGCGTAGCCGGGCCAGCCGACCTTCGTATTCGTGACGGGGTCGAGGACGCGTCGGTCGACCTTGATCACGGCGTCGATCGCGATGAGCGCGGACACGATCACGCCGGTGAACACGGCGGAGAAGACCGTGACGCGCTTCCCGATCTCGTTCGTGAACCAGTGGCCGATGCCCGAGCGGTCGCGGTCTATGTAAGGGATCGCCGCCATGAAGACCAGCCACAGCGTCGGCACGACGACGCCGGCGAGGCCCTTGTCCATGTGAAGCAGCAGCTCCTGCAGGTTCAGGAGATACCACGGCGCCTTCGACGGGTTCGGCGTGCAGTCCACGGTCGAGTGGTCCTGGAGCGGCGCGTTGAAGAGCGCCGCGATCATGAACAGGCCGAGCGACCAGATCATCGCCGCGATGAACTCGATGACCAGTAGGTGCGGCCACACCATCGCCGTGTCCTCGACGCGCTTGTCCACCCGCACCACCGAGTCCTGTCGCACGAATGCGAGCAGCCTTAGTCGCTTCTCTTGCCCAGGGAACGGCTGCGGGCCGCGTGGAGCCGTCAAGGACGGACTCCGATCGACGCGGCGACGTCGAGGGCGCGGAGCCGCGTCTCGCGACGAGCGTCTGCGCCCAGCGGGCCCGGACGCGACACGTGCCGTTCATCCGCGGGCCCGCGTAGCCAGCAGCGAGGAGCGAGATCGGCTCGCGACCGAGACGTCGTGGAGTGAGAGGCACGAGAGGGATGACTCATAGCGGCCCGCTGATCCCGCCGTCCTTTCGGATTCGCCAGAAGTGGATGGCGATCAGGAAACCGGTCGCGAGCGGAAGCGCGACCACGTGCAGCACGTAGAAGCGCAGCAGCGCGTTCGGACCCAGCTGGTAGCCACCGAAGATCAGGAACGACACTTCGTCGCCGACGGCGGGTGTCGCGCGAGCGATCTCGTAGCCCACGGTGACCGCCCACA
>JBKPCZ010000217.1:0-12097 GCA_046727665.1 Chloroflexota bacterium | reverse complement strand
CATGACGAACGCGGTGAGGTTGCCGATCGGCATGTCACCCGAGTCGACGAGATGGCCGCCGAACCACAGAACGGCCACGGTCGACAGGTTCATGATCGCGAGCAGGCTCGGGAACGCGAGCGCGAAGATCCGGTTCACGCGGAGCGCCGTGGACGTGAGCTCGTCGTTCGCCCGCGCGAAGCGGCGCTGCTCGCTGGCGGTGCGGATGAACGCGCGCACGACACGGATGCCGGTGATCTGCTCGCGCAGGACCTCGGTGAGCTTGTCGATCCGGATCTGCATCCGCCCGAAGAGCGGTACCGCCAGCGCGACGAGCGTCCCGATGACGCCCGCCATGAGCGGAACGATGACGAGCAGCAGCCAGGACAGCGTCGCGTCCTCGCGGAGCGCCATGATCACCCCGCCGACCGCCATGAGCGGCGCCGCGACGAGGATCGTGAGGCCGACCTGCAGGAACAGCTGGACCTGTTGGACGTCGTTCGTGTTCCGGGTGATGAGCGACGGCGTCCCAAAGCGGTTCATCTCGCGCGCGGAGAAGTGCTGCACGCGCTCGAAGACGGCGCGGCGAACGTCGCGGCCGACGCCCATCGACGCGCGTGAGGCGAAGTACACGCCGACGATCGCGAGCACGCCGAGGAGGAGCGTGATCACGAGCATCACGCCGCCGGTGCGCCAGATGTAGTCGGTGTTCCCGCGCGCGACGCCCTCGTTGATGATGTCGGCGTTCAGGTGCGGCAGGTACAGGTTCGCGATCGACTGGATGAGGACCAGGACCGTGACGATCGCGACCTCGGTCCCATACGGCGGCAGGAAGCGGCGCAGCAGCCGGATCAGCATGCAAGAGCGCCTTTCTTCGCCTCGAGCGCGTTCTTCGCGTCGCGCAGGCTCTTCGCGTCCGCGCCCTTCGCGCCCGTCGCGGCCTCCCCGCTGATTCGCAGGAAGGCGCGCAGCGTCGTCGCGAGCGCGGCGCGCTCGTCGGGCGTCATCCGCTCGATCATCTTGGAGAAGTGATCGGACGATCCGCGCTCGAGACGGTCGATGAGATGCCGGCCGCGCGACGCGAGCTCGACGAGGACGATGCGCCGATCACCGGCGAGCGAGCGGCGGACGATGAGACCATGACGCGCCATCCGATCGGCGAGCGCGGAGCCGCTCGCGAGCGTGATGTCGAGGGCGTCAGCGAGCTCGCTCATGCGGAGCGGCTGCCGCTGGGCCAGGAGGCTGAGGGCGCGAAGCTGGCCGAAGGTCAGGTCGACGGCGCTCCAACGCGGCCGTGACGCGGCCATGAGCTGTCTCCACTGACGGAGCAGGTCCTGGATCTCGGCGTCGCTCACGGGCATGAGCCGATACTCTATGCGGCTCTAACTATCTATGTCAATCGTAGCTTCGGCAACATTCGCGGGACTCACGTCGCCGTCACCGGTCGGCCGCGAAATCGCGCTCGCGCGACGGCGATGACCTCCTGGAGCTCGCCGATCCGTATCGCCCAGGCCGCGAGCAGGTAGACGCCGACGCCGAACGCCGCGGCCAACAGGGTCTGGACGAACAGCAAGGGCTTCGGCGGGTCCTGGGCCAGATTGAGCGGGATGTTCGTGTAGTTGATGAACAGGAACATCGCGACGCCCATGAAGAGGGCCGCGGTCACCTGTTTCAGCGTGGCGTATCCGAGGCCGACGAGCCGGAGGCGCGCCCGCGGCGCCAGCAGGATGAGCAGCAGCGCGGCTTCGGCGAGCGTCGCGATCGAGTTCGCGAGCGCGAGACCGTTGATTCCGAGGAGCGGCGCGAGCGTCACGGAGAGGACAACGTTCGCCCCGATGGAGATGAGCGTCAGGGCGACCGGCGTCGTCGTGTCACGCGATGCGTAGTACGCGCGCGCGAGGATCTGCACGAGCGCGTGCCCGGCCAGACCGAGCGCGTAGAAGAGGAAGGCCGCCTGCACCAGCTCGCGCGCGTCGGGTCCGAATTCCCCGTACTGGAACAGCAGGTTCACGATCGGTCGGCGCAGCACGACCATGAGGATCGCCGTCGGCAGCGTGAGGAACAGGATCCAGCGGATCGCCTGTTGCAGCGCGTCGCGCATCTTCGCCGCCTGACCGAGCGACGCGTAATGCGAGAGGGTCGGGAACACCGCGGCGGAGATCGCGATGGAGTAGACGCCCAGCGGAAGCAGCATCAGCTGGAACGCGTAGTTGAGCGCCGTGAGAGAGCCGGGCCGCATTCCCGACGCGAGGTACGTGTCGACGAAGAACACGATCTGCACCGCGCCAAGGGACAGCGTGCGCGGCCCGGCGAGCGCGAAGATCTCCCGCACGCCGGCGTGGCCGATGTCGAACGTGAGCTGGTACTTCGTGCGGCGGAACGTGAGCTCGGGCAGCTGGACGAGGAACATCATCGCCGCGCCCGCCACGACGCCGTAGGCGAGCGCGTGGATGCCGACGAAAGGCGACGCGAACAGCGCGAAGAGGATCTGCACGCCGTTGTAGACGAGAGGCGCGATCGCTCCGGCGAGGAACTGGCGGTACGACTGCAGCACGCCGGTCACGAGCGATGACAGCCCCATGAAGATGGGGCTCAGCAGCATGATGCGCGTGAGCTCGATCGTGAGATCGAGCTGGCCCGGCTGCGCCGCAAAGCTGGGCGACACGATGAGCGTCGGCACGATCCACGGCGCCGCGAGCCACATGACGCCGGACAGGACGACCAGGGAAAGGACGAGGACGTTCATCACGCTGGAGGCGACATGCCAGGCCTCGTTCTCGCGCTCCTTCGCGAGATAGCCAGCGAACACCGGGATGAACGCCGACGCCAGCGCGCCGGCCACGAGAAGCTCGAACAGCGCGTTCGGGATGCGGAAGGCGGCCCAGAAGGCGTCGAGCTGAGGGCTCTCGCCGAACGTCGCGCCGATGACCGAAAGACGAAGCCATCCGAGGATCCGGCTGGCGATGAGCGCGGCGATCATGACGAGCGACGCCCGCGCGATGGACATCGTCACGCGAGGAGTATGAGCGAGCGCGGCCGCGTCCAAAGCGATACGGCCCTGTATCGGTCGTCGTGTATCGTTCCGGCCCTATGGCCAAGAAGAAGCGTTCGGCACTCAAGCGCATCCGTCAGACCACGCGGCGGACCGACATCAAGACCATCGCGCGTTCGGCGGCGCGCAGCGCGGTGAAGACCGCGCGCGCCGCGATCGAGAAGGGCGGTGAGACGGTCCAGGAGGCCGTCGCCGAGGCCGCGAGCATGCTCGATCGCGCGGCGAAGCGCGGCGCGATCCACAAGAACTCGGCGCGACGCAAGCGCAGCAGGGTCGCGAAGCGCGCGTCGAAGAGCGCGAAAGCCTAGCCCGCCTCCGGCGCGACCGTCCCAGCGGATCCATCGACGATGATCCGCTCGCCCGTCGCGATGCGTTCCGTCGCGTTCGGGACTCCGACCACTGCCGGAATGCCGTACTCGCGCGCGACCACGGCGCCGTGCGACATCATCCCGCCCATCTCCATCACGAGGGCGCTCGCGGTGAGGAACAGCGGCGTCCATCCGGGGTCGGTCGCGTGCGTGACGAGGACCTCGCCCGGGTCGAGGCGGGCGCCGGATGGCGAGCGCAGCACCCGCGCGGAGCCGCGGGCGACGCCGGGCGAGGCCGGGCTGCCGCGCAGCGCGCCGTCCGCTGCGGCGGTGACGAACGCCGCCTCGGCGTCGGTGCCGTCGGAGAGCAGGACGCGGGGTATGTGCCGGCGCCGCAGCTCCCGCCGGTACTCCGCGCGACGTGCCACCACGAGGTCGCGCAGGTCCTCGCCGGCGACCGCCCGTCGTGCGTCGGGCAGCGTGAGGAACCAGATGTCCGCGGGCGTGGCGAGACGGCCGGCCGCAGCGAGATGCTCCCCCACCGGCGCGAGGATGCCGCGACCTCGCGCGAACACGCGGATCACATGGAACTTCGGTGCCTCGCGCGCGCCCGCGAGCGCGCGAACACGCCGAAAGAGCGCACGCGCGACCAGGCGCCGGGGGCCGTGGACCCGCGCGAGGAGCCGATCGATCGTCGCCTCGGCCTCGCGCGCACCACGTTCGAACTGCGCGTCGGGCGCGACCGCGGTGGCGTCCAGCCGCTGGTAGTTCACGATCGCGCCCAGCAGATGCGTCGGGTCCTCCGACCAGCGCGTCACGCCGAGGTCGATCTCGCCGATGGCGCGGTGACCGTAGCGCGCGAGGAATGCCTCCAGCTCGCGCTGCAGTGTGGTGGGGAGCGCACCCTGCCGGAACGCGGCGGCGAGCCGATCCGGTGGCAGCTCCGCGAGCGCGGCGCGTGAGGAAGGATCGCCGCCCGCCGCGCGCGAGATCCGCCACAGGTCGAGGTCCATCTCGGTCGTGGGGTTGAACGGCAGGCCGCGCAGGATGGTCCGCATCTCGTCCTCGGTCGCCTTTCCGCGCAGCAACCGCCCGGCGAGGTTGTAGGACAGAAAACCGGCGGCGACCATCGCGACGAGCTTGGGGAACATGCGCGGCGGCCAGGTCATGAACAGCCGCTGGAACGCGTCGAGACGTTCCTCCGGCGTCGTGAGCGGACCCGCCTCCATCCGCACCAGCGCATCGACCTCGTTGATCAGGCGCTCGCGGGTCGCGTCGGGCCGCAGCAGCGCTCGCAGTACGACGCGCGGCGTCCCGGTCCGCAGTACGGCGCGCAGCGTCGAGAACACGGAGCGGAGGCGAGAGCCTCCGCGCGGCGCCAGACGCGGATCCTCGAGCAACCGCGTGAACAGCCCGGCGCTTCGCGCTTCCATTACCGACATGGCACGCGACGGCATCTCGCGCGTGGCGGGATTGCGCAGCACCGGCGTGAGGTCGGCCCAGATGCGCATCCCGGACACCGCCATGACGGGCACGCCCGCGGTCGGATCGGCGGGCGGTTTCGCGAAGGCCGTCGCGAAGGCCGAGCCCATCAGCCTGAACGTCTGGAGGCCCATCGGGGTGAACGGCTCGAACATCCCCTGCGCCACGTTGGCTGACAGATAGACGCGCAGGTCGCGCTCGGGATCCGGCGCGTTCGCGGGGAGCGGATAGAGCGTCGTGATGTCCCGCGACTGGACGAGCCACAGCTTGGCCGCATCATCGATGGCCCATTCGATGTCCTGCGGACGTCCGAAGTGCGCTTCGACGCGAGCGCCGAGCGCGGCCAGCTCCCGCAGACGAGCATCGTCGAGCACGTCGCCGCGACGCTCGAGGATCGTGCCGTGGGCCGTATCGACGACGAAGTGATCGGGATTCACGGATCCGGACACCAGCTGCTCGCCGAGGCCGCGCACCGCGTCGATCGCGGCACGCCGCCGGCGTCCGGTCATCGGATCGGCGGTGAACAGGACGCCCGCGACCGTCGCGGGCACCATCCGCTGGACGACGACCGCGAGGCCCAGGCCGCGCTCGTCGACGGCGTGCGTCGCCCGATACGAGACCGCGCGCTCGTTCCACAGCGATGCCCAGCAGCGCCGCACCGCGTCGAGGAGCGCGTCCTCGCCCTCGACGTCGAGGATCGTGTCCTGCTGGCCGGCGAAGCTCGCCTCGGGCAGGTCCTCGGCGGTCGCTGACGAACGCACGGCGACGCGGCCACCGAGCGCGCGGTAGGCATCGCGCACCGCGCTCGCGATCTCGGGCGGCACGGCCGCCTCCACCAGCCGCGCACGCGCACCGACGGGATCGCGCGGATCGGTCCCGGCCGCGTCCGCGACCGCGGCATACGCCGCGGTCGTGATCACGAAGCCGTCGGGCACCGGAAAGCCCGCGCGCATGAGCTCTCCGAGATTGGCGCCCTTGCCACCGGCGATCTGGAGGTCGCCGGCGCCAATCTCGGACAGGACCGCCACGAGCCGCTCGCTCACGGCTCGTCCAACCGCGCCGTGCGGAGGTTGTCGGAGAGGCGCAGCAGCAGCCGGCGGAGCTGAGCGGTCTCGTGTGCCGAGAGGCCGGCCAGAAGCCGCTCGTTCCCGCGCGCCGCGAAGCGCGTCAGCCGCTTTGCCAGCGCCCGTCCCGACGGCGTGAGCTGCAGCGCGTGCGATCGCCGATCCAGCGTGCCGACGCGCCGCGTCATGAGTCCCTTCGCCTCGAGCCGATCGACGAGGCGCGATACACCGGCGTCGTCGGTGAGCAGGAGCTCGGTGAGCTGGGTGGGGCTCACCACCCCGTGGCGGTGCGTCCACACCAGCAGCTCCGCCTGTTGCATCGTGAGCCCGAGCGGCTCGACCTGGCGATCGACGACGGTGCGCAGCTCGCGCGCAACCTGGATGAGAAGCCGGCCGACGCGCTGCTGCGGCGGGGCGATCGGCGTCGGCTCACCCGCCACGCTGCGCTGCACCGCCACGAGACCGAGGCTAGGTTGTCACGACAATACTTGTCAAGACAAGCAATTCGTATCAGCGTGCCTGGATCTTGAACTCGTAGCGCACCGTCGGGACCGAGCACGGTGGCACGCTCTTTCTGCATTGCGCATCGCCGGTCGCGCGGATCACGTAGTCGCCGGGCTGCTTCACATCGAACAGCCATATCCGCGCTGAGGAGCCGCCCACGTTCCCGACCTGGCTGCTCTTCAGCGCGAGCGCGGACGTGTTCGTCGATTCGAGGACCCAATCGATGTCGGCGGGGAGCACCAGACGCAGCTCGCTGCCGACCTTCACGCTCTTCGTGGTCCCGTTGTCCTCGGCGCCTATGCCGTAGCCAGATTGCACGCTGACACACGCGAAAGTCAGGCCGAGAAGCGGCGCGAGGACGAGGGCGCGCGCGATCAGCACGGACCTACCGCCGGAAGTGCGGGAACGCATCGCGCCCGGGATAGCGCGCCGCATCCTGCAACTCGTTCTCGATCTCCATGAGCCGGTTGTACTTCGCGTTGCGCTCGCTCCGTGACAACGAGCCCGTCTTGATCTGACCGCTGTTCAGCGCGACGGCGAGATCGGCGATGGTCGTGTCCTCGGTCTCTCCGGAGCGATGCGAGATCACCGTCGCGTAGCCCGAGCGGTGGGCGAGCTCCACGGCATCGATCGTCTCCGAGAGCGTGCCGATCTGGTTCAGCTTGATGAGCACCGCGTTCGCGACGTCTTCGGTCACGCCGCGCCGAATGCGCTCGATGTTGGTGACAAAGAGGTCGTCGCCGACGAGCTGGAGCCTGTCGCCGAGCGTCGTCGTGAGGTGCTTCCAGCCGGCCCAGTCGTCCTCGGCGAGCCCATCCTCGATCGACACCAGCGGGTATTTCGTGAGCCACGCGCCATAGCGCTCGCTGAGTGCCGCCGCGTCGAGCGTGACCTTCTCTCGCGCGAGCGCGTACTTCCCATTCGCGAACAGCTCGGTCGCCGCGGGATCCAGCGCGATCGCGATGTCGTCGCCCGCGCGATAGCCGGCCTTCTCGATCGCCTCGAGAATGAGGCGGATCGGCTCCTCGTTGTCCTTCAGCCCCGCCGGCGCGAAGCCCCCCTCATCGCCCACGCCGGTCCCCATGCCGCGGTCGTGCAGGATCGCCTTCAGCGCGTGGAACACCTCCGCGCCGGCGCGCACGGCCTCGCGGAATGAAGCCGCGCCGATGGGCGCGACCATGTATTCCTGCATGTCGGCCGAGTCGGTCGCGTGCTTGCCGCCATTCAGGATGTTCATCAGCGGCACGGGCAGGGTGCGCGCGATCGGGCCGCCGAGATAGCGATACAGCGGCAGGCCCACGGCGTTCGCAGCGGCCCGCGCGCACGCCAGCGACACGCCAAGGATCGCGTTCGCGCCGAGCTTCGACTTGTTCGGGGTCCCGTCGAGCTCGAGCAGCAGCTTGTCGATCGCGGTCTGGTCGGCGGCGTCCTCACCCATCAGCTCCGGGGCGATGACGTCGTCGACGTTGCTCACGGCCTTGCGGACACCCTTGCCGCGGTAGCGGGTCTTGTCCCCATCGCGCAGCTCGACCGCTTCGTGGGCGCCGGTCGACGCACCGGACGGCACCATTGCCGTGCCACGCGAGCCGTCGCCGAGCACGATGTCGACCGCGACCGTCGGATCGCCGCGCGAGTCCAGGATCTCGCGCCCGCGGATGATCTCGATCGTGGTGTCGGTCATGCGGCGTGGACCTCGGCGCGGTCGGGGATGACCGCGACGCCCGGCAGCGTCTTTCCCTCGATGAGCTCGAGCGACGCGCCCCCGCCGGTGGACACGTGCGTCATCTTGTCGGCCAGGCCAAGCTCGGTGACGGCCTGCACCGACTCGCCTCCGCCGACGATGGTGGTGGCCCCGCTCGACGCGAGGAGCTCCGCGACGCGCTTCGTGCCGGTCGCGAATGCCGGGATCTCGAACACCCCGAGCGGTCCGTTCCAGAAGATCGTCTTTGCGCGGCGGATCTCGTCGGCGTAGCGCTCGATCGTGCGCGGACCGATGTCGACGATCGCCAGATCGTCGGGCACGTCTTCGACGCCCTTCAGCGTCGCGGCGCGAGCGCCGGCCTCATCCACGGACGGGGCGCACAGCACGTCGTCTGGAAGAAGCACGCGCTTGCCCTGCGACCTCGCGTCGTCGTAGACGCGTCGCGCCTCGTCCACGCGCTCGGGCTCCGCGAGGGACCGGCCGATCCCGTGGCCCAGCGCGAGAAGGAACGTGTTGGCCATGCCGCCACCGATCGCGAGCGCGTCGACGCGGGCGAGGAGCGCGCGCAGGACGTCGATCTTCGTGCTGACCTTGGCGCCGCCGATGATCGCGAGGAACGGGCGCTCCGGGCTCCCCAGAAGCCCGCCGAGGGCGAGCAGCTCTCTTTCGAGCAGGAGGCCCGCGTACGCCGGGAGGATCTTCGCAATGCCTTCGGTCGATGCATGTGCGCGGTGGGCCGCGCCGAACGCATCGTTCACGTAAAGGTCATATCCGGCGGCGAGCTCTCGCGCGAAGGCCGGATCGTTCTTCTCCTCCTCCGGATGGAAACGGACGTTCTCGAGCACCACCACGTCGCCGCGCCGCAGGTTCGCGATCGCGTCGCCCACCGCAGGCCCGATCGAGTCGGGCAGCAGAGATACGTCATGACCAAGGAGCTCGCCGAGCCTGCGCGCGACCGGCGCGAGGGTCTGCTTGGGATCCGGACCCTTCGGCCGTCCGAGGTGCGAGCACAGCGCGATGGCCGCCCGATGCTCGAGTAGGTAGCGAACGCTGGGAAGGAACGCGCGCAGTCTGGTGTCGTCCGCGACCTCGAACGTGCCGTCATCAGCGTGCGAAGGTTGGAGCGGGCAGTTGGCGTCGACGCGGACGAACACCTTCTTCCCGGACGGATCGACGTCCCGGATCGTCCGCTTCGCGAAGACGGCCACGAGGCGCTAGGCCGCCGCGGGGACGCGAAGCTTCGATGCCACGAACGCGGTGATGTCGGCGAGGCGGCAGGCGTAGCCCCACTCGTTGTCGTACCAGGAGATGACCTTCACGGTGTCGCCGAGGACGATCGTGTCCATCGCGCTCACGATCGTGGAACGGTCGTCGCCCCTGAGGTCGCTCGACACGAGCGGCTCTTCGGTGTAACCCATGATGCCCTTCAGCGGACCCTCGCTCGCGCGCCTGAACGCCGCATTCACTTCTTCCTTCGTGACCTCCCGCCCCAGCGTCGCGACGAAGTCCACGACGGACACCGTCGAGGTCGGCACCCGGAACGCCATGCCGACGAACTTTCCCTTGAGCGCGGGGATCACGAGCGCGACAGCTCTGGCGGCGCCCGTCTCCGCCGGGACGATGTTCTCGGCCGCGGCGCGCGCGTCACGTGGATCCTTCGCCGCGGTGTCGAGCGTGCGCTGCGAGTTCGTGTACGAGTGGACCGTGGTGAGGAAACCCTTCTTGATGCCGAACTCGTCGTTGAGCACTTTCGCGACGGGCGCGAGCCCGTTCGTCGTGCACGAGGCGTTCGAGATGATGTGATGCTTCTCGGGGTCGAAGTCGTTCTCGTTCACGCCGAGGACGACGGTCTTGTCCTCGTTCTTCGCCGGCGCCGAGATGATCACGTACTTCGCCCCCGCGTCGATGTGCGCCTTCGCCTTCGTCGCGTCGGTGAAGAAGCCGGTGGATTCGATCACGATGTCGACGCGGAGGTCTTTCCACGGGAGCTGCGCGGGGTCCTTCTCAGCGAGGACCTTGATCTGCCGTCCTTCAATGATCAGCGAATCGGCGGTCGCCGAGACGTCGCCCTTGAAGTTGCCGTAGTTGGTGTCGTGTTTGAAGAGGTACGCGTTCATCTGCGGGTCGGCAAGATCGTTCACGGCGACGATCTCGAGCTCAGGGTGCCGCTCGAGGGCCGCTTTCAAGAATTGCCGCCCGATACGTCCGAAACCGTTGATGCCGATGCGCACGCCCATGGCTGACCCCCTTGTCGGGTGAGACTAAAGGAACCACTCCCCTCGCCCTAACAGACGCTCCCGTGCGGCGAAGACGGCACCCAGCATGCCGACATCGCGGCCCAGCGCGGCCGGCACGACCCGCACCGCGGCGGCCGGTGCGCGGAACGCGCGTTCCGCGATCGCGCGCCGCATCGGCTCGAGCACGTGGGCCGGCTGGTTATCGGCGATCGATCCGCCGACGACGATGACCGCCGGGTTCAACACGTTCACCAGGCCCACGGCGAGATTCGCGAGCGCGCGCTCGGCACGCACGACGATCTTCGTCGCGCGAGACTCGCCGCCCGCCGCGGCGGTGAAGACCTCCGCCGCGTCCGACACGCCGTACGCCTCGGCCACGTTGCGACCTGCCGCGAACGACTCCGCGCAGCCGAACGATCCACAGCCACAGCGAGGCAGATCCGCGCCCGCGTCGCGCGACGGATCGAGCTGAAAGGCGACCGGCCAGTGCCCGATCTCACCCGCGGTGTTCGTCGTCCCGCGCAGCATGCGTCCGCCACTGACGATCGAGCCGCCCAGACCCGTCGACACCGTGACGTAGACGAAGTCGCGCGCGCCGCGCGCCGCGCCGATCGCGGCCTCGGCGATCGCCGCCATCGCCGTGTCACGATCGACGAATACCGTCGCGCCATCCAGCGCGTCGGACAACCGGGCCGCGAGCGGGATCTCATTGAAGCCGGCGAGGTTGGGCGCCTCGTGCACGACACCGGTGCGATGGTCGAGCGGGCCGGGCGCGGCACAGGCGACCGCGAGCAGCTCGTGCAGCGGGATCCCGGCCTCGCGCGCGGTGGCACGCGCGGAGTCGCCGAGGGCGCGAACGACAGAGTCCGCGCTGTCGCGCGGTGTGCGGCGCTCGTCGCGGGCGACGATCTCGTGGTGCTCACCGTCGAGCGCGGCGATCACGGCGCGGATCTGCGTGCCGCCGAGGTCGATGCCGAGGAAGTGGTTGTCGCTCAGACCCGGGGAAGCTTGCCCGCGAGCTCCGGCGAGGAGAGCGCGCTCACGTCTCCGAGCAGGACGCTCTTCTGCGCGGCCTTGTACCCCTTCTTCGCCTTGTCCTTGCCGAACGTCTTCTCGGCGTCGGCGAAGATCGTCGTCACCAGGAGCGCGAGATAGGGCAGCGCCTGCGATTCAGCAAGGCGCTCACGCTCGAGCGCTTCGACGTCGATGCGGTCGTCCACGATCGGCAGAGGACGATCGATCGGATCGGCTTGCTCGTCGACGCGCATGAGCAGGTTCGCGATGCGCTCCTCGACGCGCCCCTTGCCGTACTGACCGGTGTTGTACTCGGCGATGAGCGCGTTCGCGAGCGCTGCCAGCATCCCGACGCGACTGCCGATGACGCCCGCACTCGGCAGCGGCATGCCCGCGGTCGGCGGCGGCGCCGGCTTCTCCCGACCGAAGCCGAAGAGACCGCGCTTCTTCTTCTCCGGAGGCGCCGCGGGAGGCGGGCTCCACTCCTCGACTGCCGGGATCGGCATGCTCGGCTCGGCCGCCCTGAGCGCGGTACCGCGCTGTGGGGCCGCGGCTGCGCCCCCCCACGGGGCGCCGGACGTCGTGTCGGCGGGTGGCGGCGGCGACCACGTGCTCGGCGCGGGTGCTCCCCAGGTGTCCCTCTCGGGTGCGGGGGCCGGCGCAGAGGGCGCCCACGGCTCGGACGCCGAGGGGGACGAGGGTTCAGCGCCCCAGGGATCGACCGGCGGCGCGGGCGGTTCAACTGGCGGCGCCGT
>JBKPCZ010000216.1:0-5728 GCA_046727665.1 Chloroflexota bacterium | reverse complement strand
GTAGGCGAGAGCCTCCTCGACCGAGGACATGTCCGGCTCGCTCACGATCTCCAGGAGAGGCACGCCGGAGCGGTTGAAGTCGACGAGCGCGTAGCCCTCGCCGTGCTTCGAGTTCGCGGTGTCCTCCTCGAGATGCGCGCGCGTGATGCCGACGCGTTTCACACCCGCGGCCGTCGTGATCTCGAGCCAGCCCTTCACGTTCAACGGCAGGTCGTACTGCGAGATCTGATAGCCCTTGGGCAGGTCCGGATACATGTAGTTCTTGCGGTCGAACTTCGTGTGCGCCGGGACCTCGCAGTTCAGCGCGAGACCGGCGACCATTGCGAGCTCGATCGCCCGCTTGTTCGGGACCGGCAGCGCACCGGGCAGGCCGAGGCATACCGGGCATACGAGCGAGTTCGGCGGCGCGCCGAACCACTTCGCCGCGCATCCGCAGAACATCTTCGACTCGGTCGCGAGCTCCACGTGCGTCTCGATCCCGATGACGAGCTCGTAGGGCCGGTCGGTCATGGGGCCTGAGGCTGCGGGATCCCGGTCGGTACCGGGCCACCCGTCGGCTCGCTCGGTTCGATGAGGCGACTGAGATTCACGATCAGCCGATCGTCGCTCACAGACACAAGATACCGATCGAGGTCGCGACCGAGGGCGCCGGGCGCGCTCGGCGAGAAGCTGCCACTCGGCGAGAACCGATACGTCCCGCGGACGGGTCCGCAGTTCGCGACAAAACCCCGCAGACCGGACGGTCCCGGCGTGCCGTCGATCTCGACGGCGCATTCCGCCTCACCAGATCTCGGCGCCCAGCGCGTATGGAAGGCGAAGTAGTTACCTGGTGGCATCCGCGTCAACCAGAAGGCGCGCGCCTCGTCCACGAGTGGCGGACCGATCCGCTGCGGCACCACCGCCGCCAGCTTCGTGTCGTTGACGCTCAGCACCAGACGATCGCCGGGCACCAACGCGGGCGGGGTCACGATCTGTGGCGCGATCGCGAGGAGCGACACGACGAGGACCGCGATCAGCCCGCCGAAGAGCAGCAGCGCGATGAGGATGTACTGCTTCCACACCGGCGTGGGGTCGAGCGATTCCGCTCCCGCCCAGTGCTCGGCGGGCTGATCCTCGTAGCGAGTGCCCATAACTAGCCGGCGACGTGTTCGACGAAGCGCGCGATGCGGTCGCAGGCCTCCACGATCTGCTCCATAGACGCCGCGTAACACGCGCGCACATGCCCACGGCCACGCTCGCCGAACGCGTTGCCCGGCACGACGACGACCCGCTCCTGCCTGAGCAGCTGCTCGCAGAACTGCTCGTCGGTGAGACCCGTCGAGGTGATATTCGGGAAACAGTAGAAGGCGCCGCGCGGCTCGAAGCAATGCAGGCCCAGGTCGTTGAAGCGCGTCCACATGTACCGGCGGCGACGGTCGTACTCGGCAACCATGCGCTGGACCTCGGCCTCGCCGCTGCGCAGCGCTTCGAGTGCGGCGTACTGCGCGGCGGTGGGCACGCACATGACCGTGTACTGGTGGATCTTCATCATCTGCTCGACGATCTCGGCCGGCGCGCAGGCGTACCCGACCCGCCAACCCGTCATCGCGTACGACTTCGAGAATCCAGCGAGATAGATCGTGCGCTCCTTCATCTCGGACACCGACACGATCGAGTGGTGCTCGGTGCCGTACACGAGGCGGTCGTAGATCTCGTCGGCGTACACGAGGAGGTCGTGCTCCGCTGCCAGTCGCGCGATGCCGTCGACGTCCGCCTTCTCGAGGACCGCGCCGGTGGGGTTGTTCGGGAAGCCCAACAGGATCGCGCGAGTGCGCGGCGTGATCGCGGCCTCGACGTCTTCGGGGCGCAGCCGGAAGTCGTGCTCCTCGCGCGTCGGCACGGCCACCGGGACGCCGCCGGCAAGGACGATCCCCGGAACGTACGCGACGTACGAGGGGTCGGCGAGGATGACCTCGTCCCCGTCGTTCAGCGTGGCGCGCATCGCGAGATCGACGGCCTCCGACACGCCGACAGTCACGATGATCTCGCGCTCCGGGTCATAGCGGACGCCACGCAGCTTCGCGGTGTGCTCGCTGATGGCATCGCGCAGCGGGCGGATGCCGTAGTTCGAGGTGTATTTGGTCTTGCCTTCCTTGATCGAGCGGATCGCCGCCTCGCGGAATGGCTCGGGTGTGACGAAATCAGGCTCTCCCACCCCGAGCGAGATCGCACCCTCGACGCCGGCGATGAGATCGAAGAACTTCCGGATACCGCTCGCCGGGATGCGCTCGACCTTCGCGTTGGTCAGCGGACGCCGCGTCGCCTTCATGCCGCGGCCTCCGGACGGAGCTCGTGGTGCTTCGTGCTCCGCTCGTACGCGGCCGCGACGCGGAACATCGTCGCTTCCTGGAAGGAGTTCGCGATGACCTGCAGGCCGACCGGTAGACCGTCGGAGAGGCCGCAGGGAAGCGAGATCCCCGGGAGACCGCTGATGTTCACCGGAAGGGTGAAGATGTCGTTGAGATACATCGAGAGCGGGTCGTCCACCTTCTGGCCGATCTTGAACGCGACCGTCGGCGAGGTGGGGGTCACTATCGCGTCCACCGTCTCGAAGACGCGATCGAACTCCTGCTTGATGAGCGTCCGGACCTTCTGCGCCTTCACGTAATACGCATCGTAGTAACCGGCCGAGAGCGCGTACGTGCCGAGGATCATCCGCCGCTTCACCTCGGGGCCGAAGCCCTTGCCACGCGTGCGCCGGTACGTCTCGATGAGGTCCGGCCCTTCGACGCGCAGCCCGTAGCGCACGCCGTCGTAACGGGCGAGGTTCGCCGAGGCCTCGGCGGGCTGGATGAGGTAGTAGACGGCGAGGCCGTGATCGGTGAGCGAGAGTGACACGTCGACGAGCTCCGCGCCCTGACGGGCCAGCTCGCGGAGCGCGTCACGTACCGCCTTCTCCACACCCGGCTCCATCCCAGAGATGAAGAACTCCTTGGGCACGCCGATCCGCATGCCCTTCACGCCGCGGTCCAGCTCGCGCCGGAGGTCCTCGGTCGGAAGGGGCATCGTCGTGGCGTCGTTCGCATCTTTGCCGAAGAGCGCCTCGCACACGATCGCGCAGTCCTCGACGGTGTTCGCGAACGGTCCGACCTGATCGAGCGAGGACGCGAAGGCGACCACGCCGTAGCGCGAGACGCGTCCGTAGGTCGGCTTCATGCCGACGACGCCCGTGAGTGCCGCCGGCTGGCGGATCGAGCCGCCGGTGTCGGTGCCGAGCGCGAACAGCGCCTCGCCCGCCGCCACCGCCACCGCGCTCCCGCCTGACGAGCCGCCTGGCACGCGCTCGACGCACCACGGATTCTTCACCGCACCGAAGGCGGAGTTCTCGTTCGAGCTGCCCATCGCGAACTCGTCGAGGTTCGTTTTGCCGATCATGACCGCGCCTTCGGCGTCGAGACGCTCGACGACCGTCGCCGAGTACGGCGGCACGTAGCCCTGGAGGATCTTCGACCCCGCCGTCGTCTCGATGCCCCTGGTCCCGATGATGTCCTTGCAGGCCCACGGGATCCCGCAGAGTAGCGGCGCGCCGCCGGTGCGCAGACGCTCGTCGGCGGCTTTCGCCTGCATCCCCGCGTGCTCGTCGTCGATCCGGAGCCACGCGTTGAAGCGATCGGTGTGCGCGCGCACGCGTGCGATGTCGGCAAGCTCGACCGCGCTCGTCTCGCGCGCCCGAAGGAGCCGTGCGGCCTCGGTGATCGACCGAGGCAGCCGCCGTTCGTGCATTGGGACCGTGCTCATCGCTCCTCGAGGACCTCCTGCACGCGGAAGAACTCGCCGTCGCGACCACCTTTGGGCGCATTCGCCAGGGCCTGGTCGGTCGTGAGGCCGGGCCGGATCACATCGTCGCGCTGCACGCCGACGAGCGGCAGCGTGGACGCGGTCGGCGAGATCTCGCTCGTGTCGACGGTCTTGAGACGCTCGACCGCGTCGAGCACGACGGAGAGCTGTCCGGTGAAGCGCTCGATCTCCTCGTCGGTGAGCGCGATGCGTGCAAGGTCGGCGACGTGAACGATCGTGGCACGGTCGATGGGCACGAGACCAGTTTAGAAGCCGTTCTGCGCGCGAGCCGCCGGCGTTACCGTCATGTGATGGGCCGACCGCTCGCGACATTCCCGGCCTGCGCAGTGCTCGTCGCAGCGGTCGTCGCGTGCGGCGGCGACAAGGGTCCCACAGCGACACCGTACGGGCAGGCGAACCCGACGCCGCCGGCCGAGTCGGCCGCGCTGATCCTTCCGACCGACCCACACCAGCGAACAACGGAAGCGCTGGCGCCACACGTGTTCGTCATCGTCATGGAGAACACCGGCCTCGATAGGGCCCTCCGATCGCAGCCGATCGCGCGCCTCGCGGCGGCGAGCGCGCTCGCGACGAACTATCGCGCGGTCGCGCGGCCGAGTCTGCCCAACTACCTGGCGCTCACGTCAGGCAGCACGTGGGGCATCGCCGACAACGGCTACCACCCGCTGCCGCCGGAGGACCTCGGTACGCAGCTGACGACCGCGGGAGTGACGTGGCGCGCGTACATGGAAGGGATGACGACGGAAGCGGGGTGCATGCGTAGTCCGTATCCGTACGCGCTCAAGCACAACCCGTTCGCGTACTACGGTGGCGCGTGCCCGTCGAACGTCGTGCCGATCGAGGCGCTCGACGCCGACCTCGCCCGTGACACGCCCAACTTCGTCTGGATCACACCGGGCCTCTGCCACGACGGCCACGACTGCGCCGTCGACGTCGCGGGCACGTGGCTGGACGGACTGGTCTCGCGCATCGTCTCGTCGGATGCATGGCGCTCGGGCGGGATGCTGTTCATCGTCTGGGACGAAGGCGACGGCGGTGACGGCAACCTCGTGCCGCTGATCGTGCTCACCAGGAACGCGACCGGGACCCGCATCGAAACGCAGTACGACCACTACTCGCTTCTCGCGACGATCGAGGACATCTTCGGCCTGCCGCGGCTCGGGGCGGCGGCGACAGCGCTGCCGCTCACGCAGCTGATCGCGTCAGGTGGTCACTGAGCGTCTAGGAGCGCCTCCAGGCAGTGAGCGCCTAGGAGCGCGCCTCCAGCTTGACCAGACGTCCGTCCGGATCGCGCACCGCCATCTCGCGCGTTCCCCAGTGCGTCGCCGCGAAAGGTGCGACGACCTCGGCGGGGCGCTGCGGCGCGGTCTCGTCGGTCGCGGAGAGGTACAGCTCGACGGCAGGTGTGCGGTCGACGGGAACCTCCGCGAGATAGATGTACGGGCCGCCGCCGCTCGCACGGAGCATGCCGGAGGTGCCGCGGTCGTCGTCGAGTTGAAAGCCGAGCGCGCGCCAGAACGCCACGCTCTTCCCCCAGTTGTGCGTCTCGATATAGATGTGGTGGATCGAGTCGGCCGGCATCGCTATCTCCCCTTCTTGCGCTTCTCGCGCCCCAGGTAATCGCGTAGCGCGGCGGCAACGAGCGCGGACAGGCTCATCTCCCGGTCGATCGCGATGTGCTTCACATCCCGGATGAGCTCGACCGGCAGGTACACGTTGAACTGCCGAACATCCTCTTCCGCCATCTAACTTACTAGGATACTAGCATGGTCAGCGGGCGATCCTGGCGAGCAGCGGCGGCGCGAGGATGAGGAGCCCCACCGCCGCGGCGCCGATCGCACCGACGAGGACCGAGGCTGCCGCCACATCCTTGGCCGCCTTGGCGAGCGGC
>JBKPCZ010000215.1:0-4728 GCA_046727665.1 Chloroflexota bacterium | reverse complement strand
CATGGCCATGGCGGCGCAGCGGTGAAGCATCGTGCGTTGAAGTTAGTCCGCCGTCTGCGTCACGTCAACGGTTCTGCGAGGATTGCCGACAATTCCCATGACGTCGACTTACCGACTCGCCGTGATCGGCGGCGACGGCATCGGTCCCGAGGTCACGCGCGCGGCGCTGCGCGTCCTCGACGCGGCCGAGCGGCGCTTCGGCTTTTCCACGGTGCGCGAGGAATTACGGTGGTCGTCGGCACGTTACGTAGAGTCGGCCAGCCGCATCACGCCCGAGGACATCGACGGGCTCCGCGCTTTCGACGCGATCCTGTTCGGGGCGATCGGAGACCCGCGAGCCCCCCGCGGCGTCGTCGAGCGGGACGTCATCCTCGGCATGCGCCGGCAGCTCGACCTCTACGTCAACCTGCGGCCCGTCGTGGCTTACGACGACCGACTCGTCCCGCTCAAGGGAAAGCACGCGGCGGACATCGACCTCGTCGTCGTGCGCGAGAACACCGAGGACGTCTACGGCCAGACGGGTTGGGTCACCGGTCGCGGGAAGGACGAGGTCGCCGAGGTCCCGATGCGCTTCACACGCCCCGGCATCGAGCGTGTCGTCCGCTACGCGTTCGAGCTCGCGCGCACCCGGCCTTCGCGGCACCTGACCCTTGTGGACAAGGCGAACGCGATCCCGGTGCAGGAGCTCTGGCGCCGGATCTTCGACGAGATCGGTGAGGAGTTCGGCGACGTGACGCGCGACGCGATGTACGTCGACGCGGCGTGCATGTGGCTCGTGCTCCGTCCGGAACAGTTCGACACGATCGTGACGACGAACCTGTTCGGGGACATCATCACGGACCTCGGCGCGGCGATCTGTGGCGGTCTCGGCGTCGCAGCCTCGGGGAACATCAACCCCGGCCACGTCTCGATGTTCGAGCCGGTACATGGCTCCGCGCCGAAGTACGCGGGAAAGGGCGTCGCGAGCCCGGTCGGATCGATCGGCGCGGTGGCGCTCATGCTCGAGTACCTCGGCCAGAGCGATGCGAGCCGCGCGATCGAGGACGCGATCCGTGATGGACTACGCAGCGGACGGATCAAAGGCGTCGAGGCCGGGAGTCAGCGTACCGACGAGGTCGCGAACATCATCGCGATGGCGGTCAGTCCGGGCGGTTAGAAACTCGTCGGCCGGATCGCTCATCTACGCCGCACCGCCTCGGCTGTTCGGGCGCGACATCCTACCTGGCTGGGGCGCGACGGCGCAGCGCGTCGCGATGTTCGTCGCGATCCTCTACTTCGCGTACTACGTCCTGCTGGTAGCGAATCTCCCGCCGCAGTACAACAGCTCCGCAGGACTGCTCGTGCTGATCCCGATCGCCGTCATCGTCGGACAGCGGTCAAGACTGTTGCCGCCGGCCATGTCACATGGGGGAGAGACCGTGATAACCACCCGTCACGACGAACTTCGACAGAAGTTCCGGAGTTACCTTGACCAGAACCGTCGCCTTCGGTCTGTGGTCATATATACAAAGCAACAATTCGACTCCGCGAAGACATTGACCGCTCATAACTGGGAGCACATCTACCGCGACACTTTGAATGCGATCGTCATCGGCGAGGCCGAGGGCGCAGACATGAGCGTCGTTCTGCCCGCGATCGTGATGCACGACATCGGTTACCTATACGGACCACCCGAAGGCCATGGACCCCGCGGCGCCGATAAGCTGCCCGAATACGTTGAGGCCGCGGGCATTTCGTATTCCGCGGCGGAGCTCGCGAAACAAGCGAGCTGCATCCGCACGCACAAGGGGAGCATGCGTGATGAACACCCGGACGGCCTCGACGCCAAGGTCGTCGCCGATGCGGATCTGCTCGATAAGTTCGGCGCGTTGGGCGTCTACCAGACCATTCGCTCCCATGGCGAGTTCGAGTGGCCGCTCGCGCGGGTCCTGGAATTCATGCTGGCCGGCAAGGGGTCCGCGCTGACGCTCGAAACCGACACAGGGAGACGGCTGGCCGAGCCCGGCAGACGGTTCGTGCTCGATTTCTATCGGGCGCTCGCGCGCGCGGCGGAGCCATACGGCGATTCCTCGCTCTAGCAGCCATGTGGACGCGATCGTCGCCGGACTCGGTGCGCACGGCAGCGCCGCGGCGTATCACCTCGCGAAGCGCGGCCAGAGCGTCCTCGGTTTCGATCGCTTCGCGCGCGGACACACGCTCGCGTCGTTCGGCGGGCTGTCGCGGATCATCCGCCTCTCGTATTACGAGGATCCGAGCTACGTCCCGCTCCTCAAACGCGCGTGGGATCTTTGGCGCGAGCTCGAGCGCGACAGTGGCGAGACGCTGCTCACGCAGACCGGCGGCCTGTACATGGGGCCGCTTCACGGCGCGCTCGTGTCAGGGTCGCTCGCGAGCGCGCGCATGCACGGTCTCGAGCACGAGCTCCTCGACAACGCCGAGCTCCAGCGGCGCTATCCGCTCTTCGACGTCGATCAGGACTGGGTCGGGCTCCTGGACGTGCAGGCCGGCTGGCTCGCGCCGGAGCGCTGCGTGGAGACGCACCTGCGCCTCGCCGAGCGGCACGGTGCGACGCTGCGCTTCGCGGAGCCGATCGCGCGCTGGGAGCGGGACGGCGACGGTGTGCGCGTGACCTCGGCGCAGGGCAGCTACCGCGCGCGGCGGCTGGTCATCACCGCTGGCGCGTGGCTGTCGCGACTCGTGCCGCAGCTCGCGCCGCATCTCTGGGTCGAGCGCAACGTGCTCTTCTGGTTCGAGCCGCGTCTCGAGCTCGAGGCGTTCGCGAAGCTGCCGGTGTACATCGTCGAGGACACCGACCGCTTCTACTACGGATTCCCTTACGACCCCGCGAACGGGCTCAAACTGGCGGGCCTCCACTTCGGCGACCGCGTCGATCCGGACACCGTCGACCGCGAGCCGAGCGCGACCGACGAGGAGCGCGTGCGCGCCTGGCTGCGCCGCCGCATGCCGCTCGCGAACGGAGAGCGCCGGCGCGCGCAAGTCTGCCTGTACACGAACAGCCCGGACGGGCACTTCATCATCGATCGCGACGGCCCGGTCGCGTACGCGTCTGCCTGCTCGGGGCACGGCTTCAAGTTCGCGAGCGCGATGGGCGAGGCCCTCGCCGACCTCACCGCGGATCGGGCACGCCCGGACATCTCGTTCCTTGGCGGTGACCGTCTCGCGGGCGCGCGCCGCTAGACCAACCGGCGCGGCGCACTTCCCGCGGATCCTGGCGACGTCCGCGCTTCGCTACATCGACGCACCCCGCAGCGTTTTCACAGCGGACTTCTAAGCATTCGCGCAGATCGCGTACGCAGTGATGAAGGCGGAGCTGGCGCTGATGGGCTTCGTCGCCATACCGCGCGCACGCCACTGCGTGGTGCCCACTGGGATGGTTTCTCGGAGAGCAAGCCCCTGGGTCTCGAGGCTCGCGCCTCCGCCGAGGACTACCTTGCCAGCCGGACATGAGATGAGGACCTCGAGCACGTCATTCGTCGCCATAGGCGCGGCGTTCAACACCGTCGCTGCCACGATCTGATAGGCGGGGGTGAGTGAGCCGATCTGGCTCTGCAGCGATGCGTCGGCGGCTGCGCGTGCCGCCGCCTCGGCGTCGATATTCAGCTGCAGCTGGTTGTCCGCGGCCTGGCGCGCCGCGGCTTCGTTGTTGATGTTGGCCTGGAGCGTGGTGTCCGCGGCCTGGCGCGCCGCCGCCTCGTTCTGCACGGACGTGTCGGTGTACAGGTGCGCGGCCGCCAGCGTGTCGGCGTCACCTTGCGCGCGGGCGGCTGCCTCGGCGTTGATGTTGTTCTGGAGCGTCGTGTCGGCCGCTTGCCGAGCGGCGGCCTCATTGTTGATGTTGGTCTGGAGCGTTGTGTCCGCGGCCAGGCGCGCCGCCGCTTCGGCGGCGACGCTCCCTCCCGCCGTGCCGTCCACGTACGCCTTCGACGGGATCAGCACCGGGAACTCGCTCGACTTGCACGTCTCCGTGTCCGGGATCACCCGGAAGACGCCGCCCGACCCCACGCAGCCGTGGAAGAAGTTGTCCGCACCGGGGATACCGGCCAGCGCGAACGCCATCCCGGTGGCGCCCAGCGAGAACACGATCACCCCCACCACTAGGGTGTGCGCGAAACGACCAGGTCGAAGCACGCGACGAAACCACGACATCTCCCCATTCCCTCCCATCGCTGCCGCGACGGCCGCGGGCGCGGCCGTGCGACGCATCCGGACAGGCTACCGGCTGCCGGGCCGGATCGCGGTATCAGTGGGACAATCGAGGCAAGGAGCTGGCAGATGAAAGATGTGGTGATCATCGACGGCGCGCGCACCCCGTTCGGGACGTTCGGCGGCGCGCTGCGCGACACCTCCGCGACCGAGCTCGGCGTGATCGCGGCGAAAGCCGCGCTCGAGCGCTCGAAGGTCGACCCGAAGCAGATCGACCAGGTCATGTTCGGCAACGTGCTGCAGACCTCGGGCGACGCGGTCTACCTCGCGCGCCACATCGGCCTCAAGGCCGGCGTACCGAAAGAGGTCCCCGCGCTGACGGTCAACCGCCTCTGCGGCTCCGGCCTGCAGGCGATCCTCCTCGGCGCGCAGGAGATCCAGCTCGGTCAGGCCGACTTCGTCCTCGCGGGCGGGACCGAGAACATGAGCATGGCGCCGCACCAGATCCGCGGCGCGCGCTGGGGCCTGCCGCTCGGCGAGCAGAAGCTCGAGGACTACCTCTGG
>JBKPCZ010000214.1:0-3507 GCA_046727665.1 Chloroflexota bacterium | reverse complement strand
CGTATACATATAGCAACTGTTGTGAGCGTTCGTCACCGGATAGCGGACATACCAATAGTTGGAGGGTCCCTCAGCCCAGAAGTACAGCGTGACCGGTGGATTGAAGGCACCGCACTCGTCATCAACGAGCCGTTGGAACGTGTGAGTAGCCGATGCCAGGTTCGAGGCCAGTAAGCCGATCACGAGGATGAGCGAGCTGGCGACCGAGACGAATGTGAATCTCCTCATCAGACCTGATTGAAACTGAAAGACCGTCGCGTCGTCAAGTGATGGTTCAGTAAAGCACACCCACTGGCTAGCGCACGCCCCGGTGGCGAGCAGGCAGTCCCTCAGGAACGGCATGCCAACGCCGCACGACGCCGCCGCCTGGATCGCGGCCGACTTCTAAAAGATGTTCGAGACGTGCTAGAACGATGCATGGGAGCCAGATCGCGTCGTCGGGAACGACTGAGGCCTTCCTCGCGCGCACCGACGCAGCCGCGCACCAACGCGATCGGATCGATGTCAACGAGGAATGCCGCCGTACGTTTCCGGAGTGGCCCGGAACCGGCACTCGCGGAACAGGATCGGCCGATGGTTGGTCGCGGCAAACTGGCCGAGGATGTCGCCTGCCGTACCGACCGCGACCGGCGCCCCGAGACCGATGATCCGTGTCACGCGGAGATACGGAGCCACGGCGATGGCGATCTCGGTCAGGCTCAGCGCGAGGACGCTCGCGAACCCGACGCGGAGAAGCTGACGCCGCCGGAGTCCCGCGCTCGTGACGGCGCGCTGGCGGATCATCGGGTGATGCTATTCGGTGCTCGTCATGGCCTCTCCAATAGCGATCGGGAATGATCGCGATGCGCTCAGGCGCTGGGCGGTAGCCGGTACCCCGCGAGCGCGGGCTCGCCGCGCAGCCTGGCGAATCCGGGCTTGATCTTCTCGTAGATGTGCGCGAGACGCTCGTCATACCCGACGAACGCGCTCTTCATGGCGTTCAGCGTGAGCTTCTCGACATCATCGAGCGTCAGTGCGAACGCGTGCGAGAGGCGGCGGAATTCCTCCGACAGCGTCACGTCCGACATGAGGCGGTTGTCGGTGTTCACGGTCACCCGGAAGCGCTGCTCCATGAAGTGGCGGATCGGATGATCCGCGAGCGCGGGCACCGCGCCGGTGTCGACGTTGCTCGACGGGCAGAGCTCGAGCGGGATGCGCTTGTCGCGGATGTACGCCGCGAGCGGCCCGAGCTTCACGACCGTCGCTTCGCGGCCGGCCCCTCCCTCCGGATCGACGATCGCCATGTCCTCGATGAGCCGCACCCCGTGACCGATGCGGTGCGCGCCGCAGTACTGCAGCGCCTGCCAGATCGATGGCGGGCCGAAGGCTTCGCCGGCGTGGATCGTGATCGAGAAGTTCTCGCGCCGGCACAGCTGGAACGCCTCGAGATGGGCCTTGGGCGGATGGCCGGCTTCCTCGCCCGCGATGTCGAAGCCGACCACGCCCTGCTCGCGGTGGGCGACGGCGAGCTCCGCCATCTCGAGCGAGTCCGTTCGGTCACGCATGGCGCAGATGATCTGGCGCAGCGTGATCGGGTAACGCGCCTCCACGCGCTCGAAGCCACGAACGACCGCCGCGACGATCTGCTCGAGATTCATGCCGCCTTTGGTGCTGAACACCGGCGCGTAGCGGACCTCGGCGTAGACGACGCCGTCGCGCGCCAGATCCTCCCCGCACTCGTAGGCGACGCGCTCGACCGCATCCGGCGTCTGCAACACCGCGATCGTGTGCGCGAAGCCGCGCAGGTACAGCGAGAGCGATCCGGCTGCCGCGCTGGCATGGAACCACTGCGCGAGCTCGCCCGGGTCGGTCGTCGGAAGACCGCCGTACCTCTGGTCGCGTGCAAGCTCGACGATCGTGGCCGGGCGCAGCCCGCCATCGAGGTGGTCGTGGAGCAGCACCTTCGGCGCTGCGCGGAGCGTTTCGAGCGACAGCATCGGCGTGAATGATGCGCGGCCGGGCAAGGGCTGGCTGTGCTGAGAGGGCGAGCCCGCCGCCGGGTCCGATTGTGCGCTTTACTACGGCAGCAACGACGACCTCGTTACACGAACGACGGAGGTGGACCAATGTCACCGAAGAAGAAAGCGGCCGCGAAGCGAGAGCTTATGTCCCCACGAGGCGACGACCGATACGTGAGGCGCGACGACCTGGGGCGCATCAAGGAAAGCGACGATGTCGGCCGATCGCTCCCCAAGGACACCCAAAAGGCGGCGAAGACCGTCGTGCCCAAGGGACAGGGTGACCGCGGAGATCAACCGAAGCGGAAGAGGTAGCGCTCCCCTCGCCGGCTCGGACGGATCGCCCTAGCCGGTTCGGATCGCCCCACGTGGATCGTCGCCCGCGACGATGCGCCAGCCGGACCGCGACGGCGCACCGAACACGATGTCGTCGGGCCGCACCGGGACCCGCTCCAGCGCGCGACCGGTCGCCGCGCGGATCGCGGCCACGATCGCGGGCGTGCTCGAGATCGTCGGCGGCTCGCCGACGCCCTTCGCCCCGTACGGCGCATCGGGATGCGGGAACTCGATGAGGTCGCAGACCACCGGCGGCATGTCGAGCATCGTGGGCAGCAGGTAGTCCGTGAACGATGCGTTGCGCACGGCGCCGTCCTTCAGCTGGACCTCCTCCATCACCGCGAGCCCGAGCCCCTGCGCGATCCCGCCCTCGAGCTGGCCGACCACTGCGAGCGGATTGATCGCTTTGCCGACGTCCTGCGCCGTCGCGATCTGCACGACCTTCACCAGGCCGGTGTCGACGTCGACGTCGACGACCGCGCGGTGCGCCGCGAACAGGAACGCGACGTGGCCGTCGTTCTGCGTCGTATCGTTGCGACGCTCGGTCGGGCGGTGCCGGTGCGTGACCACCCGTTCGACCGGCGTGTCGAGGAGTTCGGCGAGCTCGAACTCGTCGAGGTGGCGTCCGCTCTCGCGGGCCCGCTTCGTGAGCTCGACCTTCACCTCGCGGCAGGCCGCGAGCACGGCGCCGCCGGTCATCCACGTCTGCCGCGACGCCGACGACGACCCGGCTGATCCGATCGTCGTGTCGGGCGTCTCGACGACGACGCGCTGGACGCCGAGCTCCGTCCGCGCGATCTGCTCGCAGACGAGCACGATCCCCTGCCCGACCTCCGAGGCCGCGGTGTGCACGCGCGCGATCGCGCCCTGACCGTCGCGCTCGACCCGGACGCGCGCGGTCGAGAAATCGTCGAAGGCATGCGAGTAGCAGACGTTCTTCATTCCGACGGCGAAGCCCACGCCGCGGCGCACGCCCTCGCCGTGCGTGAGGTTGCCGGCGCCACCGGGGAGGTCCAGGGGATCGTCCGACACGCGCTCGGTCGGCAGCGGGAGCGCGGCGCAGCGCTCGATGATCTCGGCGACCGGCGCCGATCCCTCGACCGGCTGATCGGTGATGATGCGGTCGCCGTTCTCCAGCGCGTTGCGCGCGCGCAGCTCGACCGGGTCGATGCCG
>JBKPCZ010000213.1:0-2650 GCA_046727665.1 Chloroflexota bacterium | reverse complement strand
CGATTGCCGCCCATGCCGTCGCCCGTGCGCCCGCCCGGCATCTCGATCTTGATGGCGTCGGCGCCCCAGTCGACGAGCTGGCGGACGCACGTCGGGCCGGCGCGGGCGCGGGTGAGATCGAGGACGTGGAACTTGGCGAGCGGCAGCGAATTCGCGGTCATGCGGCACCTTCCTCCTGTGGGTTCAGTGGCACGGCAGGAGCATACATGACGACCGGTGGACGCGACGATGGGCTCCGTGGAGTCGTATCTCCAGCTCCTTGCCGATCACCCGCTCGCGGTGGTCTTCTGGTCGTCGCTCATCGAGGCGATCGGGATCCCGTTTCCCAGCCGCGTGATCCTGATCCTGACCCCGGCCTTCCTGAGCACGCGGACGGACCTCGCCGAGCTCGTTCTCGCCGCCGTCGCGGGCGCACTCCTCGGCGATCACGTCCCGTACCTCGCCGGACGATTCGCCGGCACGCGGATGCTTGGCGTCTATTGCCGGCTCACGCTGGGATCCGAAGACTGCGTCGAGAAGACGCTGCGCCTGTTCCTGCGCTTCCGCTCGTGGGCGATCCTTGCGAGCCGCTTCTCGACGAGCGTCCGGATCTTTGCCTCGGCGTGCGCGGGCTGCGGCCAGGTGACCTATCCGCGATATCTGGCGTTCGACGCC
This sequence comes from Chloroflexota bacterium, assembly GCA_046727665.1. Lineage (GTDB taxonomy): Bacteria > Chloroflexota > Limnocylindria > P2-11E > P2-11E > CF-39. The sequence goes on along the minus strand of JBKPCZ010000213.1, from coordinate 1,996 downwards.
ATCGGCACGACCGTCTACACGATCGCCTGCGTGCTGATCGGTTCCCTCATCGGTGAGCGCGCGGTCGTGTTCTTCACGACGGATCGGCGGCGGTGGCTCTTCCTGATCCTGGTCGCCCTCGCGTTCACCACGCTGCTCGGCTATCGGCTGTGGCGGCGGCACCGCCACGGCGCTGCCCAGGCGGCGAATCTCCAGGCGACGCGGCCACACGTGGCGTAGCCGGTCTTCCCGGCACGCGCCCTACTCCGCGGCGGCGTGCGATGGCGACGGGGCGCTCGTCGTCGTTGGAGTCGGTGGCTTCTGGTCCAATCGGATCCGGCGCATCAGCGGCAGGATGAGCGGCACCGCGGCAAACATCACGGCGAGGAGCCAGAAGTCGTCCGCGTACGCGAGCAGCTGCGCCTGCGCGACGGTCTCGCGATAGAGCATCGCCATCGCGCGCCGCTGCGCGGTGAACCCGTCGGCGCCCTGCGCCACGAAATGGCTCGCCCAGTGCGCGAGGCGCGCGCGGGTTTCTTCGTCCCAGGCGGTGATGTGGCTGACGAGATTCGCCTGGTGCATCTGGCTGCGCTGCGCGAGGAGCGTGGTGACCACCGCGATGCCGACGCTGGCGCCCACGTTGCGCATCATGCTGTACACGGCGGTGGCGTTGACGAGCTTGTCCCGCCGGATGGTGGCGAGCGTCAGCGTGGACATGGGCACGTAGATGAAGCCGGCCGCGAAGCCCTGAATGAACCGGGGGAACGCGAGCGACCAGTAGTCCATGCCCGGGGTGAGCGACGTCATCATGAAGAGGCTGATCGCGTTGAGCAGACAGCCGAAGGCCAGCATCATCCGCTGATCGACGCGCTTCACCATCCCGGACGCGAACAGAGAGACGATGTTGCCGACCCCGCCGGGCGCCAGGACCAGGCCCGCCGACCACGCGTCGTAGCCGAGCAGCTTCTGCGTGAACACCGCCACCAGCAGCATGCCGGCGAACGTGCCGAAGCCCACGACCGCGCTCAGGACGGTGCCGATGGCGAAGTTGCGGTCGGCGAAGACCGTGAGATCGAGGATCGGCTCGGTGGTAGTCAACTCTCGGACCAGGAAGGACAGGAGGGAACACGCGGCGATGATGGCCATGGCGAGGATGGCCGACGAGTCGAACCACTCCTCGCGCTCTCCGCGGTCGAGCACGAGCTGGAGACAGCCGAAACCGAGCACCATCAGCGCCAGACCGATCCAGTCGACGTGCGCGTGCTTGCGCAGGTAGGGCGGATCGAACAGGAAGACGCTCGCCATCATGAAGCCCACGATGCCGACGGGCAGGTTGATGTAGAAGATCCAGCGCCACGACCATTCGTCGGCGAGGTAGCCGCCGACGGTCGGCCCCAGGATCGGCCCGAGGATGAACCCCATGCCCCACACCGCCATCGCGAGCCCGCGCTGGTGGAAGGGGAAGATCTCCCAGAGGATCGCCTGCGACATCGGGATGATCGGTCCGCCCCCGAGCCCCTGGAAGATGCGCGCGATGATCAGGGTGGTGAGATCGGGCGCGATCCCGGAGAGGAACGAGCTGACCGTGAACACCGTGGCGCTGATCAGGAAGAACTTCCTGCGGCCGAAGTGCCCGGTGAGCCATCCCGTGGCGGGAATGACGACGGCGTTCGCGGCGAGATACGACGTGATGACCCAGGAGACTTCGTCCAGCCCGGCCGAGAGCGAGCCCTGCAAGTGCGGCAGGATCACGTTGGTGACGCTGGTGTCGAGGATCTGCATGAAGGCCACGACCATGACCGTGAAGGTGATGGCCCACTTGCGCGCGGGCGAGATCGGCTCGGAATCGAGCTCGGGAGCGGTCGCGGTCACGTGCGGATCACACGGGCGCGTTCGGGGCGACGAGGACCTTTCCGGTGCGCTCGCCTCGTTGCGCATGCACCAGCGCTGTCTTGATGTCGTCGATCGGGTACACCTTCTCGACGGGCGCCGAGAGATGTCCGTCGATGATCTGCTG
>JBKPCZ010000212.1:0-3641 GCA_046727665.1 Chloroflexota bacterium | reverse complement strand
CTCATGGCCCGCGTCGCCGTCGATCTCCTGCACCTCTCGTATTACCTGGTCCGGCGGGAGGATTCCGTGCGCTTCGCGGCGATGGCCGAGACGCCCGCGGCCGGCGATCCGCTCCTCCTCGCCGAGCTGCGGCTCGGATCGTCCATCGTCCGCACCGCGGCGAACGATGTGCGCACCGCGCTCACCGACGCCCGTCGCGCGGCCGATGCGCTCGCGGCCGCACCGCGCGGACGTTCGCGCGATCTGGTGACAACGCGCGTGCAGCGGCAGCTCGCGCACCTGCTGTCGCACGCCGGCGATTACGTCGGCGCCGCGGCCGCGGCCGAGGCGACCGGACGGAACGCGGCGCGCGTCGGCGATCCGGCGGAGGTCGCATGGGCCACGTACACCGCGGGCTTTGTCGACTGGTTCGCCGGGCGACTCGACGCTGCGGTCGAGGAGTTCACGCGGGCCGAGCTCGGCCTGCGCCAGTACGGCTCGTCGGTCTGGCGCCACACCCTGCTCTGCCTCGCGCGCGCCAAGCTCGAGCGCGGCGAGCTGAGCGAGGGCGAGCGGCTCGCGCGCCAGAGCGCCACCGGCGCCACCGAGGATCACGGCCACATCGCGCTGCTGCGCGGCGAGGCCGAGGTCGCCGATCTCATCCTCGCGCGCGCCCCGAAGGGCTTTCCCGAGGACGAGCAGTTCCGCGACTTCGTCCGCGCGCTCGTGCGCGGGCAGCGCGGCGATCCGCGCACCGCTGTGCGCATGCTTGACGACCTCGCGCGCGAGTTCGAGTCGCGCGGCATGGACCACTGGGCGACCGGCGCCGCGGTCCACGCCGCGTACTGGCGCGAGACCGTCGTGCGCGGCGGCGGCACCTCGCGCGTCGGGCATCTGGTGCGGGACATTGGTGCGCGTGGCGGCGAGGGCTTCGCGTACTACCTGCCCGACGTCGCGGCGTGGCTCGGCCGCACCGCGGAACGCGACGGTCAGGCGCAAGCGCTCGCGCGCACCATCCGCGCGCGAGCCGAAGCGGCGCAGCGGCGCGCGAAGGCGGACGCCGGCGCGGCGGTCGGCGCGTCCGCTCTGGACGAGGCGACGTTCGGGCTGCGGAGCATGGGCCTCACCTGGCGCGAGATCGGGATCCTCCGCGAGATGGAGCAGCTCTCGCGCGAAGGGACGCGGCTCGATCGCGCCGCGCTCGCCGCGCGCCTTGGCGTCTCGCCGAACACCCTGCGCGTCCACCTGACGCGCATCCGTGCGAAGCTCGATGTCGCCGAGAAGCGCGGTGACGACGTGCTGCTGCAGGCGGCGCTCTCGCAGCGGCCGCTCTGAGTTCTGATGCCGTTCGACTTCGCCTCCGCGAACGCACGTGACCCGATCGAGGCGCGCCGCTTCGAGCTGTTCGCCCTGGCCGCGCCGGTCTTCCGACGATTCGGCTACCGCGGAGCGACGATGAAGGCGCTCGCCTTCGCATGCCATCTCAGCGCGCCAGCGCTCTACCACTACTTCCCGTCGAAGCTCGCGCTCGCGACGTATCACCTCACCCGGCCGCGGCTCACGTGGGGCACCGTCCCGCTGCGTCCGGCGGCCGAACCGCTCGAGGACCTTCGCGACGCGGTCGACATGGCGATCGCGGCGTGGCCGGACCAGCGGCTCACGCTCGATCTCGCGCGCGAGGCCGGCATTCGGCTCTCCGAGCGCAAGCGCGCCGAGCGCTTCGCCGAAGGCGTGTGGTTCATCGGGCGCGCGGTGCTCGGCGTCGCACCGTCGTCGGGACGTGAGCGCGCCGAGGCGATCGCGCGCCACGTCCTCGCGCTGCTCGTCGCGCCCGACACCACCGGGCTCGATGCCGATCCGGCCGCGGTGCGCGCCCGGATCGTGGACGCGCTGCGGCTCGAGCTCGTGCCCGTTGCGGCCGACGCCTCACGCTTCGCGCGCGCCATGGCGCCCCCGAGCCCTTCCACAGCCGCCGGCGTCGCGTGATCTTCGAATAGAAGGACCCGCCGGTTCGACGAGGCGCCGCTAGCCTCGCGGCCATGATGTTCGTAGCGGCGGCAGCGGTCGCGGCACTCGGGATGCTCGCGCACAACCTGCTGTCTCTGCCGCTGCCGCTCGGCGCGCCGGAGAACGTCGGGCCGGTCCTCGTCTGGTGCGGCCTGGTCGCGTGGCACCTCGCGACGAGAGGTGCCGGCGCCGCCCGCGCCGCGTTGCTGGCCTGGACCGCGCTGAACCTGGTGGTGGGCGGGATCGTCACCGTCCTACCGCTGCCGTTCCTGCCGTTCGTTCCCGAGCAGACCCTCTCTCACTATCTCGCGCACCTCATCTACACCATCACGCAGATACCAATGCTCTGGGTCCTGCTTCGCGAGCAGCGCGCGGTGGCGGTCGCGTGAGGTCGCTGTTCGCATCGAGCCGTTTCTACGACGCGATGTATCGTGTCGGCGCGCCGTGGGAGGGAGGCCCGCGCCCGGAGCTCGTCGAGCTCGTGACCAACGGACGGATCCTTCCCGGCAGTGCGATCGACCTCGGCTGCGGATCGGGCGCGAACGCGATCTTCCTTGCCAAGCACGGCTTTGACGTCGTCGGGGTCGACTTCTCCCCGGTCGCCATCAGCAAGGCGGTGCGCAAGGCCGGCGCGACGCGCGGGGTGCGCTTCGTGCGTGCGGACCTCACCGCGCCGACGCTCGGCGAGGCCGAGGCGCAGTACGACGTGCTCGTGGACTACGGCACGCTCGACGACCTGATCGGCGCCGCGCGCGACGCGATGGTCCGCACGATCCATCGCGTGTCGCGTCCCGGCTCGCTCTTCCTGCTGTGGTGCTTCTTCGCCGACCGCGCGGACCTGCCGCGGTTCTCGTTCACCGGCCCCTCGCGCCTCACGCCGATCATCGAACAGGGTGAGGTGGAGCGGCGCTTCGGCTCGACGTTCGAGATCGAGCGTCTCCCACAGCCATCCGGCGGTCACGAAGCGTGTTTCCTCATGCGGCGTCGCGCGGTGCCCTGAGCCGTTCTACACGTGCGCCCTAACTCTGCTCCGCCCAGCGCAGCACGCGTAACGCCCGCAGTGTGTTCCAGCGGCTGGGCCGACCATCGCCGTCCTCAAGCCTGAAATGCACTTTGCCGGGATGTGTGTTCTCCAGCAGCCACGTTCCATCGGACTGCTGCTTGGATCGGAGCAATTCGATCGCTTCGTCGACGCGATCGTCCGGCGGATCGCCCGCTTCTCGGAAGTACTCCAGGGCGCGCAGCACGTCGTAGTGCCAGCGGGTCGGAAATGAGAATTGCAGCCAGGCGGGGTCGACGACGTCGCCGGTGCTCTTGCGCCGGAACAGCTTTCGCTCGAGGAGATACTCCTCACCCCGCCGTCGAGCCGTGATGGATTCCGCAGAGCCACCGGTCGCGCGCTCGTGCGCCAACAGTCCTTCGAGGACGTTGATCGTGGTCGCGAACGACGAGCGGACGGAACCGTTCTCCGTCTCGCAGTTCCACCCGCCGTCCTCGAGCTGCTCACCAAGGAGGCGCGCTGCCACGCCATTCACGTCTTGACCGAAATAGGTTCCCAGTGTGACGACCCTGCCATTGATGCACGGCTCGACCTCGCCGCTGAAGAACGGCTGGCCGGCATGCTCCCAGCGGCATCCGTCTCTGACCTGCGCCAC
>JBKPCZ010000211.1:0-4626 GCA_046727665.1 Chloroflexota bacterium | reverse complement strand
ATCCTAGCGACGATGTTCGACAACCAGAGCGAGCTGGGCACGATCCACCCGGAGGGAAAGAACCTGAAGCTCGAGAGCGCGGTCGAGGGTTCGCCGATCGATTACCACCAGGGCGCGATCGCCTACTACAAGTCCCGCGGGGCATGGAAGAGATGAGCCACACGTCAAGGGACTTGCTGCGCAGGCCGGCGAAGCCGGCACTGTGCAGACTGAAGTCCAAGGGCGCCTGGAAGAAGTAGTGCGCCGAGCGCTCCTGGCGCTCGTCGGCGCGGCGATCGTGGTGACGGGGGTGGCGGTGGCCACCCCCGTAGCCGTTCTGACGATGCGAGACGACCGCCGCGAGCTCGTCGCGCCGCTGGACGATCGAGAACCGCTCGAGTATTCGTACGAGCAGTCCATCTACCTCGCGCCGGTGTTCGAAGAATTCGAGCGCGCCGGCGACCGCCTTGACCTGCTTCGCGTCCGGTCGCCGGACATCCGGGCGCTGGAATACTTTCGCTGGGATGGGGAGATACGGCAGGGCGCTGACGGCCTCTACGTGCAGGACGCGCCGCCGAGCGATGTCACCGAGCTGGTGATCCGCATCACGCCGGGTCGGCGCCAGACCCTGCGCACGCCGCGCTGGACGCGCGACCTCGACGCGACCTTCGGCGACGCTGTCGTGCGAGTGCGCGCCGAGCGGCGTCCGCTGATCGTGACGCTCATCGCGCGATGACACACGACCCGACGACACACGACCCGATGACAGTCGAGCGGATCGCTCGCCCCGATCTCGACAAGGTGCTCGCGGACGAGAAGACCAAGGAGCTCATCGAGGAATTCGAGCAGGAGGCTCGCACCCGCGACCTCCGGGGCACGCTCGGGACCGTCGTGACGGTGCTCTCCATCGCGACGAGCCTGTTCGCGCTGTACTTCGCGATCGCCGGCGCTCCGATCCCGGGTACGTCGTTCGTGCCCGTGCCAAGCATCCGCGTCTTCGACGAGACCATCACGACACCGCAGATCTACGTGATGCTGTTCCTCGCCGCGGTCCTGGTGCTCACGTTCCTCGTCTACCCGCCGGCGGCGCGCTTTCGCCGCCGCGTCACGATCTTCGATCTGATCCTCGCTGCCGCCGCGATCGCCGTGAGCGGCTACGTGCTGCTCAACTTCGAGAGCGTCATCTACCGCGTGAACAGCCCGAACCAGACCGACTTCGTGTTCGGCGTCGTCGCGATCCTCGTCGTGCTCGAGGCCGGTCGTCGGACCATCGGCTGGCACCTGCCGGTGCTCGGCGTGATCGCGATCCTGTACGCCTACTTCGCCGACTTCATGCCCGGCCCGTTCCGCGGCCCACCGAAGGATCTGGACGACATCATCGCGAACCAGTACCTCGGCCTCGACGGGATGATCGGCACGCCGCTCCAGGTCGCCGCGACGTTCATCATCCTGTTCACGATCTACGGCGCCGTTCTCGACCGGACCGGCGCCGGCAAGTTCTACGTCGATCTCGCGTTCGCGCTCGCGGGACGGCGACCGACCGGCGCCGCCCGCACCGTGACGTTCGCCTCGTTCCTGCTCGGCACCGTCTCGGGGTCGGGCGTGGCGACGACGGTCACGCTCGGCGCGATCACGTATCCGATGCTCAAGCGAGCCGGGCACGATCCCAACTCGTCCGGCGCGATCCTGTCCGCCGGAGGGATCGGCGCGGTGATCTCGCCGCCGGTGCTCGGCGCCGCGGCGTTCCTCATGTCCGAGATCCTGCGCATCTCGTACCTCGAGGTGCTCGTCATGGCCCTGATGCCGACGATCCTCTACTACATCGGCATCCTGCTGATGATCGAGATCGACGCGCGCCGCCTGGGCGCGAGCCCGATCCAGCTCGACGCGCCGGGCTTCTGGGACCTCACGAAGCGCTACTGGTACCAGTACACGTCGCTGTTCGCGATCGTCATCTTCCTCGCGCTCGGGTTCTCGACACCGGTCGCCGTGTTCTGGTCGATCCTGCTGGCGATGGCGGTCTCGTACATCCGGCGCGAGACCGCGCTCTCGCCGGGCAAGATCGCGCTCGCTCTCTCCGACGGGACCAAGCAGGTGCTGTCCGTCGCGGCGACGACGGCCGTCGCGGGGATCGCGGTCGGCATCCTCCTGCAGACCGGGCTCGGTCTCAAGATCTCGAGCCTCATCCTCTCGCTCGGCCTCGGGAACCTGGTCCTCACGCTCATCGTCGCGGGCGTCGTGCTCTGGGTCCTCGGCCTGTCGCTCCCGATCACGGCCACCTATCTCGTTGCGGTCCCCACGGTGATCCCGGCGCTGGTGCAGCTCGGCGTTCCCCCGCCCGCCGCGCACATGTTCGTCTTCTACTACGCGGTGCTGAGCGAGGTCTCGCCGCCCGTCGCGCTCTCGCCGTTCGCCGCCGCGGCGATCACCGGCGGCAACCCGTATCGCACGATGGTGCTCACGTGGAAGTACGCGCTGCCGTGCTTCCTCGTCCCGTTCATGTTCACGCAGCCGGACGGCCTCGCGATCCTGTGGCGCGATACGACCGTCCCCGAAGCCATCGTGGCGTCGGTCTCGGCCATCGCGGGCATCGTCGCGCTCGTGAGCGGCGTCGGCGGTTACCTGTTGCGCCCGACGACCCTCATCGAGCGCGTCCTGTTGATCGGCGCGGGCCTGCTGCTCCTGGCGCCCGGAACGCTTCAGGACGCGCTGGGTCTCGGCGCGTTCGCCATCGCCGTCGGTCTTCAGCTGGCGCGACGCGCGCGCGAACGGGTCGGTGCCGCCGCGGCTCCTTAGAGCACGCGCTCCAGATACTCGGCGAGGATGTTGAAGGTCCGGATCTTCTGCGCGATGTCGGTGCTGCCGTGCCCCTCGTCGCCGAGCTCCACGAACTCGAAGTCCTCGCCCTCGCGCTTGCCAAGCTCGAGCAGCCGATCGCGGAAGATGCGCGACTGATCGACCGGGCAACGCGGGTCGTTCACGCCGTGCACCATGAGCAGCTTCGCGCTCAGACGGTCGGCGAACTCGATCGCGCTCCGATCACGCCAGAGCGCGCGATCCTTCTCGGGGTCGCCCATCTGCTCGCGGAAGTAGTACTTGAAGTGCTCCATGCTCTTCTCGTAGAGGCGGTGCAGGTCGCTGATGCCGACCCACGCGACCGCGGCGCGCCAGAGGTCGGGCTTCTTGGTCGCGGCGATGAGGCTCATGAAGCCGCCGTAGCTTCCGCCGAATACGACGATGCGCTCGGGATCGACGGACGGCAGCGTCTTCAGGTACGCCGCGGCCGCCGCGACGTCCTCGAGATCCGCCCCGCCCCAGTCCTTGATCGCGGCGTCGCGGTACTCGACGCCGTAGCCGGTGCTGCCGCGGATGTTCGGCTCGATGACCACCAGGCCGCGGTCGACCAGGAACTGCGCGAACGGATCGAACCCGCGGAACCACTGAGCGGTCGGCCCGCCGTGCACGTGCACGATCGCCGGCAGCCGCTCGTCGGGCGCGATCTCGCGCGGCGCGTAGAGGAGCGCCGGGATCTTCCGGCCGTCGAACGTGTCGTAGTAGACGTGCTCGGCCTCGACGAACAGCGAGGGGTCGATCGTCCCGTACTCGGCCGCCAGCAGGGTCTCGTACGTATCGGTCGCGAGGTCGTACGACACGAGGCTGGCGCGCATGACATCCGTGCTGAACGCCACGAGAAGCCTGCGGTCCGTGTCGAAGAAGGATGCGCCGACGGCGAAACCGTCGGGCAGCCTGAGCTCGTGCGCTTCACCGGATCCGACGTCGTAAACGATGGGACGCACCGACGACTCGAAGTTGCGGATCGCGGCGAGAAGCCGGCCGTCCTTCGAGAAGCGGACCGCGTGCTCTTCGACGTTCTCCTTGCCGAGCCAGCGGACCTCGCCGGTGTCGATGTCGAGGATGCCCGCGCGGTTCTGACCGGACGCGTCGCTCGTCACGGCGAGCCTCTTCCCGTCCGGATGCCAGTCCGCGATCGTGTCCTTCGAGCCCTTCTTCACCGAAAGCACCTTGCGCGCGTCGGTCCCGTCGGCCCGAACGACGTAGGCGTCGGTGTTCTTGAGGTCGCTCGTTTCCTCGTTCGTCGCGTACGCGATGAAGGCCCCATCGGGACTCCACTGGCCGCCGAAGACCGGGAAGGCATAGTTCGTGAGCGGCGCGTAATCCGAGCCGTCGGCGCGCATCTTCCAGAGATTCAGCTGCCCGGGACGGTCGGGTGCCGCGGGATGCCGTTTGTTCGTGAGCACGGTGATCCAGGCGTCATCCGGGCTGAACTGCGCCACGTACTCCTGCGCCTTCGGATCGTTCGTCAGCTGCGCGACCGCGCCCGTCTCCACATCGATGCGATAGAGGTCGTGCTGCTCGGTGCCGCCGGTGTCCTTCGGGAACACGATGCCGCGGTCCGCGCGGTCCCAGGCGAAGCCGGCGCGGAGCGCGCGCGGCACCTCGCCGTGACTGACCTGCCGGGTCTCGCGCGTCGCGAGATCCATGACATGGAGCTCCATGCGGCCGGTCACATCCCAGTAGAAGGCGACGCGGTCGCCCTGCCACGAGACGGCCGGCAGATAGAACGAGGGCAGTCGGCAAAGCTCCTCGAGCGGGATGCGCGGCTGTCGGCGCGTCGCGATGGCCATG
>JBKPCZ010000210.1:0-4725 GCA_046727665.1 Chloroflexota bacterium | reverse complement strand
CATCGGCATCCAGCCGGATGTCCTCATCGCCCGCGCGGACGAGCCGATCGACGAGGAGCTGCGCGAGAAGATCGCGCTCTTCTGCGACGTGAAGACCGACAACGTCATCTCGGAGCCGAACGCGTGGTCCATCTACGGCGTCCCGCTCATGCTCGAGGAGGCCGGCCTCGGCCGGATCGTCGTCGAGGAGCTCGGCCTTCAGGAGCGCGCGAGCGAACCGGACCTCGCGGAGTGGCGCTTCCTCACCGACCGCATCCGGAGCGCGCGGATCCCGCTCACCGTCGGCCTGGTCGGCAAGTACATCGAGCTTCCCGACGCATATCTCTCGGTCGCCGAGTCGGTGAAACACGCCGCCTGGGCGGCAGGCTGCAACGTGAAGCTGGTGTGGATCGACAGCGAGAAGCTCGAGCGCGACCGCGACGTCGAGCCGCTCATCGGCCTCGACGGCATCGTCGTGCCGGGAGGCTTCGGCTACCGCGGCATCGAAGGCAAGGTCCAGGCCGTCCGGTTCGGCCGCGAGCGGAAGGTGCCGACGCTCGGCCTCTGCATGGGCATGCAGTGCATGGTCATCGAGCTCGCGCGCACCGCGCTCGGGACCGACGACGCGAACTCCACCGAGTTCGACGCGTTCACGCCGCATCCGGTCATCGACCTGCTGCCCGAGCAGCGCGACATCGCGGACAAGGGCGGCACGATGCGCCTGGGCAGCTATCCCTGCGTGCTCGAGCCCGGCTCGGTGGCCGCACGCGCGTACGGGCAGCCCATCGTGCTCGAACGCCACCGCCATCGTTACGAGTTCAACAACTCGTACCGCGAGCTGCTCGCGGCGCACGGGATGAAGTTCACCGGGCTCTCGCCGGACGGTCGCCTGGTCGAGATCGTCGAGATCCCCGACCACCCGTTCTATCTCGGCACGCAGTTCCACCCCGAGTTCAAGTCGCGGCCGAACCGACCGCACCCGCTGTTCGCGAGCTTCATCGAGTCCGCGCTCGCCTTCGCGCGCGCGAACGGACGCGCCGAAGGGGCACCGATGCTGCAGGAGACGCATCGGTGAAGCTCTTCCTGGACACGGCCGAGTACGACGAGGTCAAGACCGCCGTCGACTGGGGCGTCATCGATGGCGTGACAACGAACCCGACCCTCATCGCCAAGGCCGGCCAGGATCACGAGACCCAGGTCAAGCGGATCTGCGCGCTCATCGGCAACGTCTCGGCCGAGTGCGTCAGCGAGAAGCGCGACGACATGATCGTCGAAGGCCGCCGCATCGCCGCGTGGCACAAGAACGTGATCGTGAAGGTGCCGCTCACGCCCGACGGTCTCGGCGCAGCGAAGATCCTCGCCGGCGAGGGTGTCCGCATCAACGTCACGCTCTGCTTCTCGGTGAACCAGGCGCTCCTCGCGGCCGCGGTCGGCGCGTACATCGTGAGCCCGTTCGCAGGACGTCTCGACGACATCAACGAGGACGGCATGCGTGTCGTGGCCGACATCGTCTCCGCGTATCGCCAGCAGGAGATCAAGACGAAGGTGCTCGCGGCGTCGATCCGCAACCCGATGCACGTGACCCAGGCGGCGCTGGCCGGGGCCGACATCGGCACGATGCCGTTCGCGGTGTTGAAGATGCTGTTCAACCATCCGCTCACCGACGCGGGCCAGAAGAAGTTCCTCGAGGACTACCGGAAGACGCAGGAGGCGAAGCCCGCCGCTCCGCCGGCCGGCAAGCCCGTCACGCCGGAGGCCGCGACAAAGCGCTGACGGAAGTCCTCACCTCGAACTAGTACTACCGGCGTCGCGACCTGCTAGCGGTCCGACACGAGGCGTGCGCGGTCCACACCTAAAGTGGCCCGCCACATGGCCACGAAACGCTGGGACTTCCGCGACGAGGACCTGCGCCGCTACTCGGTCGAGCTCGAGCACGCGGTCCTGTCGGGCGACCGCAGGATCATCGTGAACGGACGCGAGGTGTTCCGCGGCGGCAAGTTCTTCGACACCGGAAGCGAGCACACCTTCGATATCGAGGGACACACCGCACGCCTGCGCATCGGCAGCAACGGATTCGGGTACACCTATCACCTCGTCGTCGACGGCCTCGCCATGCCGCCAGAGGGCGCGACGATCCCGCGCCCGCCACGTACGGCATCGGTCGAGGTCGCGCCCGCGATCGCGCCCGATCGCGCCGCCGCGGCGCAGCCCGTGCTCGCGGCGCTCGCGCAGGCGCCGGACCCGACCATGCTGGCGCGCGCGGGATTGGTGCAGCGAGTGCAGAACGGCGGCCGGTGGTTCTACTGGATCGCGGGGCTGTCCGCCGTCAACTTCGTCCTCTTCGCCCTCGGCAGCGAGTCGGGCTTCGCCCTCGGGACGGCCATCGACTGGTTCATCGACGGCGTGCTCCAGGAGCTGGTGCCCGCGTTCACCTGGGCCGCGCACGTCGGCACGATCGGATTCTTCGCGTACCTCGGTCTGCGCGCGACGGCCGGCGCGACGTGGGCGTTCGTCGTTGGCGGCCTCGTCTACGCGCTCGACGCGGCGATGTTCCTGATCGCCGGCGACTGGATCGGCATTGTCATCCACGCCGTCGCGCTGTTCGCGATCGTCAATGCGCTGCTCGCCGTGCGGCAGCTCGGGCGCGTGAGTCTTACGCCCACACCGGCCACGTAGCGGTCTCGCCTCGACCGCGACACCTGGCGGCGCCTGCTAGCCGCGGCGTGGCGCCTCGGTCAGCAGCAGATCGCGCAGATCGGCGCCGGCGACCCCACAGAGATCGAGCACGCAGAGCAGCAGCGCGGCCTCATCCGAATCGGCGCGTCCGGTCTTGATCGAGATGTCGGTGGCATAGAGCGATTCGTACGCGCGCGTGATGTCGGCCTGGCTCACGCCGCGCGCGTACTGCACGTACCGGAAGATCGCGCCAGGCGACGACCGGATCGCCTTCGCGATCTTCTCGGCGTCCTGATTGCTCGGCGAGCGCGACGCGAAGAGCAGCACGCGGAACTGCCACAGGAGAAGCGCGAGGATCTGCTGCGGCGCGTTCCCCTCCGCGAGGAGCCGTTCGAGGAGGGGCACGGCGTCACGATGGCTGCGCCGCACGACCGCCTTGGTGAGCTCGAAGATGTCGGACTCGATCGCGCCGCTGGTGAGCGCGCGCACATCGGCCACGCTCACGGGCGCGCCATGGGCATAGGCGCCGAGCTTCTGCACCTCGTTCTCGATGCGCTCGGTGTCCGGGCCGAGCGCGTACGCGAGGGCATCCAGCGCGTCGGGCCCCAGCACGACCCCGTACAGCCGAGCGCGCGCCGAGATCCAGCCCTTCACCTCGAACGGGAGCAGGCGCTCGATCCGCTGCGCGCGTCCGCCGACCTCCTGCACCGCGTCGGGCAGCGACAGCTCCGTCGCGGCACCGGGCTTCGCGCGCCCACGCGGACGACCGCGTCCCGCGCGCAGCGCCTCGACCGCGACCAGCACGAGCGCGGACTCGGCCGGGAACGCCTGAAGAAAGTCGGCGTTCGTCAGGGCCTCGGCGTGCTCGACCAGCACCACCTGCCGCTCGTCCACGGCTGCGAACAGTCCCTGGGACTGCCCGGCCATCGCGATCGCATCGATCGGATCGGAACGCGCGTCGATCCGCGTCAACCCGAGCGCGCCGCCGAGCCGCGGCGATGGCCGCGCCGAAAGATCTCCGGGCTCTCCGGTCCCGCCGGCGAGCAGCGACTCGACGAGCTCACCGACGCGCAGGCGCGTACGGAACGGATCCTCGCCGTGGAGGAGGAAGACCATTCGCGTGGGCGCGGACCACGAGGCCTGGGCCATCGAGCGAGACCTCCACTGTCCCGTCGCGATCGGTCCGGAACGTCGTGATCCCGGTCAGGGCCGCGAGCGTCTCCGGTGTGGGATGACCATACCGGTTGCCGGCCCCGACCGAGATGAGCGCGACCTCCGGCCGCACCGCGTCGACGAGCATCACGGCGTGCGGTGTCGCCGCACCGTGGTGGGGCGGGACGTACACGCGAGAGCGCAGCGCGTCCGGATGAAGCAGGAGATCCGCGAGAGCCTCGTCGGTGGCGTCACCCATGAAGAGCGCTGAGAAGCGGCCGCGCTCGATACGGAGCACGAGCGACGGCGTGTCAACCCGCGGATCGTCGTCCGGCGAGAGCACGGTGATGACCGCATCCGCGACACGCAGCCGCTGCCCGGCACGCACCGCCTGACGCTCGGCATGCGCGCGCGAGATCCCGTCCGCCCACAGGTCCGCGAGCGGTCCCGGATTGAGGCCGACCGGCTCGAGCGTCATGCCGACCTCGTACCGATCGAGCGCAGCGATCAGACCCGCACCGTGGTCGAGGTGCGCGTGCGTGAGCGCGAGCACGTCGATGCGGCGGCGCCACGGGGGCATGCTCGCGCCGAGCTCGTCCATGAGCCGCGCGGGGTCGGGGCCACCATCGATGAGCACGGTCGCCGCGCCCAGCTCCACCAGATACGCATCGCCCTGGCCGACATCGAGCGCGCGCACGCGCACCTCGGGATCCGCGCTCGGCCACGCGATCAGGCCGGCAACGACGAACGCGGGTACGACCAGCAGCGCGGCGCGCGGCACGGCCAGCAGCGCTGCACGCGGCACGGACAGCAGCGCGATGCGCGATGCCAGCGGCAGCGCCATCCGCGGGACACGGAGGTGGGCCCGCACCAGCGGCGCGCCGCGCCAAGTCGCGACCATCGCAAGCGCGACTGCAG